>JAFGSG010000140.1 GCA_016934735.1 Spirochaetota bacterium
AGGAATAAATCTTATAAAATCCGATTAAAATAGGAAATTCTCAAGTATTATATATACGATATTATGAGAAAAGAAACAAGTCTATTTATTGAAAGATCATTCCTGAGGATAAATAATAAAATATACTATATAAATGCGTATAATTAATTATCCAATTTCTGTAACAATTAAATACAGCCATGGTCGCAGATATCATTAAAAGCATATTTTTTATTGATATTTTACTAAAAAAGCTGGTTTTTTATACTCTGATAAAAAATTGTGAAAAATTTTTGAATTTCTGTTGACTTCTGCTATTGATAGATTTATCAATAGATTAATAGACTGATACTGAATTTGTAAGATATACATCAGTTGCACCCGTTATTGTATTACAGATAAATCAATGCATATTTTGAGTACCGGAGTAATGATTCGTATCTTATCGGATATATTGATTTGATTTTTTATTGTTTGCCTGTAATTTGCGTAATTGATTCAGTTAAAGCCGTTCCATGTTAAGGAACTAATTCTTATACTTGTAAAGAAAATAATGAAGGGAGATTTAATATATTTTAAGGAGGGTCTTTTAATGGCTGACATATCGACTCAATTTGATAATAATAGATATAATGGTATAATGGAAAGACGTGGTGGCGAGAGGCGCTCCAGACAAAGAAGACGTGTTTTAGACTCGGCTGAAAATCACGATGGTGTTGAGAGAAGAGCTGTAAATACAGATAGAAGAACCACTCTTTTCAACAGGTTAAACAGGGAAGTCACGGACAGGCGCTCGCTGAATTAACTTTTATATTTGTTTTATTTTAATATCTATTTATTTTTTATTGCCTTTTTTATCTGTCATCTCTTCAAATCTGTTGTCTAACATAAAATGATATCCAATAAACCACACAAATGAATTGCCTGATTACTTTTTAAATAGTGCTCTTATCCGCTTTCTGATAATAGCATATAATTCCGGTTTTTCAGAAACACAAAAATCGTATATCACTCTTGCAACCTCCGGCGCTCTTAAATAACCAAATAGTTTATGAGAATTGCTTTTACCATTATATTTATAATTGTTGAAAATAATTACATCTTTCGGGCCAACGCCATTTGTATTTTTTTTATAATCATCCGAGATATTATAAATGATTGCAACGGGATCATTCAAATCGGAAAAATTATACCATTTGTGCCGTATATTTTCCGGAGACGGGACTCTTCCAGTGTTGTTTTTCAGCCCCTGTTCGGTTTGAATCTTTTTAATTATAAGCGGGAGCCCGAGAGGTGATCCTATTGTTATGAGCGTATGTATATTAACATCGGGTACAGTCTGTGTCAGCACATCATAAGCAATTATACTGCCCATGGAATGGCCGACAAGAAGGATCTGTTTATCTCTGTGTTTATACAGAACTTCAGCGAGCCGTTTGCGTATTACGTCTTTTACGGGCTGGCCGCTGTATTTATCCAGATTGCTTTCGCGATTATAATAAAAATCCAGATCTTCATAGATATGCCGTATAAATAAATCCGCGATTTTATCAAAATTGATGAAATTGCTTTCATCGAAAAATATTTTATCTATTTTTCGCTCTACTGCATCGAGGAATTTTTTTTTAAATGTACTTGGAGTAAAATTTGTATACTCTCGCGGGTCGCCTGGTAAATACGGTTCATCTTCATAAAGAGGGCTTTTCCTGTTTTTTTCTTTTATGTTTAAAGGCTTTTCGTAAAGTATGTCAGCCCAGTAGACGGATTTAAAAGCAAAGGGTGTATCAGCATGTCCTATGTATGACAGACCTTCTTCTATTGACTTAATCCACCATTCTTCAAGCAGGCTATTCGCAACTTTATTGGAAAGTCCGTGGATTCCGATTATAATTTTTTTATTAAACAGGGCTTTAAAAATCCGCATAATTATTTCACTCGTAATAAAAATAAAATTTATTGTTCTGCATAATTATGCTTATCATCCGGTTCTGCAACACTTTTTTATTTGTATTTGTGGTGGTATAAAAAATACGATTTTAATTTTCAGCGCTTTCGGAATTTAAATAAAAATACATCTATTTATACATTTTTTCTTGACGTAAAAATACCCGTGCTGTAGGCTGAGCGATTTTCATGATTTTTTGCTTAAAATCGAAAATTAATATTATTTCAGGGGATTATAGTATGAACTTCAATAGAGAAGATGTATTCGCGCTTTCTGATTCTTTTATGGATTTTATTACGAATTTAAATGCGGAATTTTTAGGAATGGGGATAAACGCCGAAGCATGGGCGTCGGATATAGAAAAGAAAAAACTGTATGCTGAATATTTGAACAGCGAGCTGGAAAAAATAGAGGCTGTACAGAACGAGCTCGCTTCAAAAGCTCAGGACGCACTTGCCGGCCTTTACGATTCATCAACAAAAAGGCTTAATGCTCTAATCGGGGCTATCGGCACCAAATGCGAACTAGGCAGACAGGCTGCGGAAATTAAAAATGAAGCCAGAAGGCACAGGGTAAAAAAGAAAAAAATACGGTATTAATTTTGGATGCTGTTATTATTCAGTTTTATTTTATTTCAACGCCTTGAAACATAATACCCCGCCGACACCGAAGGTGGCGACCGGTACGTCAGTACCGGGGGATTAACCCCGGGAATTTTATTTTGTTTAAAAAAAATAAATCTGCTTTTTCTATAGTATAAATATTAATTACGCTAATGTTTGGACAAACTCTAAATTCACCTTCTTATGTATTTTCCGTAATTGCCGGCGTCTCTCCAGTCAGGACGTGTACCTATTCGATGTACTATAGCCTGGACTATCCGCATAGACAATCGCGGCCAATCTGCCGGTGTAGACCATTCCCATTGCCTGCGGGCGACTAAATCCAGATGGTGCAGGGGATCTTCACCCAGACCCGGGGAGATATAGTAATGGGGCCAGAATAAATCAGCTCTCCGGGATAACATCCCTTCCTTACGGGCAATCTGCTCCAGTGCTGTGTTGGCGTAGATGCGAAGGCCGAGGGATGCGAATACTGCGTTCGGCGTTGCGCAGGAGCTTAGAAAGTGTTGTGCATTATCAATGTCCTCAATGGTCTCACCTGGCCCGCCAAAGAGAAGCTGAACAGCAGTAGGTATCCCGGCATCGGACAATGCCTGAAGACATTGGTGAATGTCCGACTGTTTAAAGGGTTTTTTTAGCACCTGGAGCATTTTATCAGAAACAGCATCCAGGCTCAGCTCTATCCCAATGCAACCTGCGCCTCTCATTGCTTCTGCCAGCTCCGCATCAAATTCGGCCGGATTACAATAGGCCATCCATGGGACAGAGGAGCGGCGGCGTATCAGTTCCATGCATACATCCAGTGCATGTTCACGGCAACTGTTGAACACACTGTCGGTAATATATACATAGGAGCGCCTGTTGGTCACGGATGCATATTCGAATTCATCTGCAACAAGACCCGGGTCGCGAAACCTGAGCCGGTGGCCTTCTAGATACGGATAGTTGCAATAGATACAGTTGAATGGGCATCCGCGCTTAGTCTGGATTCCGATAAATCCGCCATGCGAAAGATAACGCTTATACCTGCATAAATGGTGTGCTGCCCGGGCGATTTCATTAAGTTCCGGCCTATCTGCATGAGAATTGAGATCGTTGCAGCTTTGAGGCGTTACCACGCCTCTAATTGTTTCCGTGGAATTACCTTCAATACTTTCAAGCAGCAGGGTGAATGCTTTCTCGCCTTCTCCGATTATAGCATAATCAGGTTTCAGGCGTTCAATCCATCCGGACGGGGATATGGTGAAACCGCTGCCGCCCAGAATCAAAGGGACATGAGTCAGATTTCGGGCATCTTCGAATATTTTTCTAACTCCGTCAAAATAGGATTCCTGAAATGCCCAGGAACAGCTATCCAGATTACGTATTCCGAAACCAATGGCCTGGTAATTGCTGTGTTTTAACGCCCTGGTGAGCGCGCGGTGCGGAGAACGGATGAAAGTCATGTCAAGGACATCGACCTTGTGCCCGGCGCGTTCAGCAGCCGCCGCTACTGAAAGAACTCCCAGTGGTGCTACCGGAAAAGGTGACTTATTCCTGTTTGTGGCGATTAGTAAAACTCTCATCCATGGCCCCCTTGAAAACCAAACGACAGGACTTGTTTTACAGTGTCTTCATATGCGTAAAGTAAACAGAGTCAGTGCCGACAATTGCGGAGAGTTCAGTCCTGAGCTTATCCGAAGGCATTGTGTTAAAAGCGTGATGCGCCTTGATAGTTTTATGATCACCGTTGCTTCCGTTCAGGTGAAAGTAGACCGGGCATTTGCCGTTTGCGCCCTGATATTTTACAATAATTGCTTTAAGGCTTTTCAGGATATTTTCATCAGGGCTGGCGCTGTTAAAATTAATATGTATTCCCGAAACCGAATCCCGTTTTACATCTTTTAGAGTTTTTACTTCCTGTGCAACAATTTTTAAAGCAATATCATCCTCAAATTCGACCTTGCCTTTAACCATTAGAGGCTCATCGGATTCAATAAGTTCACTGTATCGCTGATACACATTCGGAAAGAAAAGTGCTTCAATAATGCCGCCTGTATCTTCAATATTGGCTATGCCGAAAAGCTTGCCGCTTTTGGAACTTTTTACTTTCAGATTGGTGATTATGCCGACAATAGCAGCTTCGCCGCTGCCTGCTTCGCCGAGATCTGATATGGAAGTGCAGGGAAGGTCTGCAATTTCGTGTTTGTATTTTTCGAGGGGATGCCCGGAGATGAATAACCCGAGTACTTCTTTCTCGTAGTTTAATTTTTTTTTGTCTGTCCAGTCATCTATTGCAGGCAGATCAATAACGCTGCTCCCGGAGCCGGATGCTTCTTCAGTATCAAAAAGACTTCCCTGTCCGGACGCTTTATCAATCTGAAGGTTCTTTGCAATTTCTGTGATTAAATCGATTGAATTAAAAAGCGCTGCGCGGTTGTCGAATATGGAGTCAAACGCGCCGGCCTTTATGAGTGCTTCGAGCACTCCTTTGTTAAGTACAGCAGTATCGATATTTTCAAGAAAATCTTTTAAAGTGTTGAATCTGCCGGATTTATTTCTCGATTGAATAATAGCATCTATTACTTTGCTTCCTGCGCCCTTGATCGCACCAAGCCCGAACCGGATTGACGATTCCTGTACAGTGAAATCGTACTCGCTGGTATTGATATCAGGAGGAAGAACCTGTATGCCCATGGACTTACAGTCATTAATGTATTGAATTACGTCTTCCTTCTTGTCTGGCTGTGATGAAAGCAGTGCAGCCATATATTCAATTGCATAATTGGCTTTTAAATAAGCAGTCTGGTAAGATATTACAGCATAAGCTGCAGAGTGCGATTTGTTGAATCCGTATTCGCCGAATTCACGCATCGCAGAATATATTTCCTGTGCAAGCTTTATGTCTATGTTGTTCTTCTTCGCACCATCGAGAAAAGGCTTTTCCATCTTATTGACAATATCCATTTTCTTCTTTCCCATTGCCTTGCGAAGTTTGTCTGCCTCAGGCATTGAGAATCCGCCCATTGCCCTGGAAATCTGCATAACCTGTTCCTGATACACTATTACGCCGAGCGTGTCTTTAAGAATCGGTTCAAGAATGGGATGAGGATATTTTATTTTCTTCGGATTTCTTTTCCTTGCAATAAAATCCTTGGTCATGCCTGAGTTGAGCGGACCCGGCCTGTAAAGCGCCACGATTGCTATAATGTCTTCAAACTCGGTGGGCCCAAGTTCGCGCAACAGCTTTTGCATTCCCGAACTTTCAAGCTGAAACACCCCGTTAGTGCTGGCATTTGCTAAAAGCTTGTATGTTTTTTTATCGTTCATCGGGATTTGAGAAATGTCAATATCTATGCCCCTATGCTTTTTAATCAGCTTAATGCATTTGTCAATAATAGTGAGGTTTTTCAAGCCGAGAAAGTCCATCTTGACAAGGCCGGCTTTTTCCAGGTCGCCTTTTTCGAACTGTGAAGAAATGCTCCCGTCGCTGGAGTCCCTGTAAAGCGGTACGTGCTCAGTAACCGGGCCTCTGGAAATTACAACCCCCGCGGCATGTCTGCCTACGGAACGGCAAAGCCCTTCAAGCGTACGGGCAGTGTCTATGTGTTTTTTCCACTCTTTATTATCCTTATAAAGTTTTTTAAATTCATCGACATCACGGAGAGTATCTTCAAGGCTTGAAAAGTTCGGGATCAGTTTGGTCACCTGGTTTGCGTCTGCAAACGGAACATTCATTACGCGTGCGACATCCTTAAGTACGGCTTTCGCAGTCATTCTGTTGAAAGTGCTTATCTGACTTACATGATCTTCGCCGTATTTATTTTTTACGTAATCGATAACTTCTTCTCTTCGGTCTGCGCAGAAGTCGATATCAATATCCGGCATTTCGTTCCTGTCGGGATTAAGGAAGCGCTCAAAAAGTAAATTATATTTCATCGGATCAAGATCTGTAATTCTGAGACAGTAAGATACTATCGAACCTGCTGCGGAGCCTCTGCCCGGACCTACCGGTATATTCATCTTCCTTGCCTGCTCAATAAAATCCCACACTATCAGGAAGTAGCCGGAAAAATTCATGCCCGTTATTACTGTCAGCTCATATTCAATACGCTTTTTTACATCATCCGGAATGCCTTCCGGAAACCGCTTTTCTGCACCCTTGTACGTAAGATGCTTTAAGTACGAGTCAAGGGTGAATCCTTCCGGAACATCAAAATGCGGAAGAATAACGCTTCCGAGCGAAAGCTTCAAATTGATCATATCGAGTATCTTTCTCGTGTTAAGCATTGCTTCAGGATGATCGGGAAAGAGTGTTTTCATTTCTTCGGCAGATTTAAAATAAAACTGATCGGACGAAAATTTCATTCTGTCTTCGTTGGTGAAAGTCTTGCCGGTTTGTATACAAAGTAAAATTTCGTGTGAGTAAGAATCGCTCTTATAAAGGTAATGGCAGTCATTCGTTACAATTAAAGGGATGTTAAGGGCTTTAGAAAGCTTAATGATTTCAGTATTCGCTGTTTTCTGTTCGGGAATTCCATGGTACTGAATCTCGAGAAAAAAGTTATCCTGCCCGAACAATTCACGGTATTCCCCTGCTTTATTACGCGCTTCGCCGGATCTGCCTTTAATGCAAAGTGAAGGGATTTCGCCTTTAATACATGCGCTGGAGCATATCAGCCCGTCTTTATATTTTTCAAGAACTTCGCGGTCAATCCTGGGCTTATAATAAAAGCCTTCCGTATATCCGATTGAAGACAATTTAATAAGATTTTTATATCCGGTTTCGTTTTTTGCGATCAGGAGAAGATGATACGAGGCATCCTTGCCTTTATTCTGAGACTCTTTTCTCAATCTTGAATCAGGTGCTACGTAAAATTCCTGGCCAATAACCGGTTTAATCCCGGCTTTTTCAGCTTCCTGATATAGCTCAATAGCACCGAACATATTTCCATGGTCAGTGACTGCTACGCCGGGCATTCCTAGTTCAACAGCCCTTGCAACAAGTTTTTTTATTGTTATTGCTCCATCAAGAACTGAAAAATCAGAGTGATTATGAAGATGTACAAAGTCCATGAGATTAATCTGAATATTTATGGGACATAATTTCAAGCATAAAATTATAAAAATATATATTGAATTTTGTTTTTTTAAAAATTTCGTAAAGACTGTGGGTCAAAGGCGATTCCGCCTGCAACGGGGAAATGCCACACTTTTTTTGATCTATTACATTTTTTATTAAAACTTCCTTAAAATCTTGACAGAGTATATCCTATAAGTATATTTAAATTAAAAATGTCACATTGAGCGGATTGATATAAAGGTATTACTTGTTATATCTTTTTTGTATGAATTAGACTACAAAATGGGGTAAAATATGATTGATACAAAGCTTTTGGAAATTTTAGCGTGTCCTGCGTGCAAAGGCGATGTTGAATACGACACAAAGAATGAAAAACTGGTTTGTGTCAGCTGTAAACGAAAATACCCGGTTAAAGACGGAATTCCGATTATGCTGATTGATGAAGCGGAAATGCCTTCATCGTAGTCACCCAAGGTGCTGATAATTATTCGTCCCTATAGAGTCCAGGTATATTTGTAAATATATTTCTCATTGACAAAATATAATAGATCAGTTTTTTTATCAAAAAGTACAATGGAAAGTGAACTGCGTCGTCTCTGTGAGAGGAATACGCGCGCTGTTAAAGATAAATAATCAGAGGTTAAATAATGTTTGAATCAAAATCACCGGTAATAAGGGCAGGCGCATATATTATTATTGGGTTTTTTACTTTAATAATAATAATATCATTCGGAATGCCGGACTTTATGACAAAACTTGGAATGGATGATAATGTCGTTGCTGTTGTCAACGGAGAAAAGATTTACCGTCTTGACTTCGTCAGGTTTAAGGACAGGATGTCCGGTCAGATACCGAATATCGATAAAAAGGAAATGCAGGATCAAATACTATCGCAGATAATAATGAGAAGGCTTTTACTTCAAAAAGCTGATGAAATCGGTATACAGATATCGGATACCATAGCAATGGATTACATTAAAAATATTTTTAAAGATAAGACCGGTAAGTTTAATAAAAATTATTTAGATAGAACTCTTCAGCATTATCATCAGGGACTGGCTGATTTCGTTCTAATGGTTAAAGAAGATTTAATAATCGATCAGTTAAGGCAGATGATTTTTATGGGGGTCGGCGTTTCGCCCGAAGAAGTCAGGACAGAGTATGCGATAAATAATTCCCGTATTCAAATCAGGTATTGCTATGTTTCAGGTGCAGACCTTAGCAAGAGATTCAAAGATAAGATAAATATAAGCGAAAAGGATATTGATGAGGAATTACATAAAAGCAAAGACGAGATAAAAGATCCGGTTACAGACAGAAAAAGAATTAAGGATAAACTTGAGAAGGAGATGTCGAATAAGTTTAAGACTGGATTGGTCAACTTAATAGATAAACTTGCAGAAGAAAAAAAGTCTTTTAATGAAGCGGCGTCTAATCTGGGAGGAAAGGTTTTTATTTCAAATATTTTTAAGATAGGTGATCCGGTAAGAGACGGAAACGATAAAGGTAAAATGCTGTATTCCCTGAGCAATTCCGCAATTTTCAATGAGGGATTATTCTCTCTTGGAAAAGGAATAACTTCAAGGGTTATTGATTCTTTTGACGGGCTTTATATATTTACTCCGGTAAGGAATGATATCTTTTTTAATGAGCCTCCTGTAAAGGAATTTACAAGAATAGAAAATGAAATTTTTGAGCAGAAAAATAATTCAGTGTTTATGTCCGTAATTTCATCCTTTCATGAGAAATCAAAAATTATCAGAAATTTAAAATTTAATTGATTATTCATACTTTACAATATATAATAAAAACTGTCAAAACTCTATTATTGAGAATAACCGGTTTTTGTGTAATAACTAAATTTAGTTTCAATTATTAAGAAGAAATCTCACAAAGGCTTAGATAATTTTGACTTTATTTTGAATTACAATAGCTTGATAGATATAATAATTACACGTTTACGAATTATAGAAAGTACAGTGTAAATAAAAAACAAAGAGGAAATAATATGAATGTTAACGCAGAATATGTGAATCCGTTCCTTAAGGCCGCAAGTTCCGTGTTTAAATCTGTTGTTGGTGTTGATCTTAGAAGAGGAAAACTTGTAGTTAAAGATAAACCACTGCCGTCACACGATGTTGCAATAATAATAGGCATAACCGGAGGAGTACAGGGTGTTGTGGTTTACAGTTTCAGTATGACAATGGTATATAAAATTGCGGATATACTTATGCCGGGTTTATCAAAGGAACAGATAGACAGTGAATGGAAAGATATAATGGGCGAATTTGCGAACATGATAACGGGCAACGCAATGAATCTTTTTACAGATATAACCAAAGGCACTCAACAGGTGCACATTACAACGCCTACTGTGATCGAAGGAAAAGAGTTTACGATCTCTGCAATTCATCAGACAACACTTGGTATAAACCTTTATAGTCCGATGGGATCTCTAGAGGTGAATGTTGCTTTAAAATAATATTATCAGGCTGAGATGCCTGCCGGATCTAATATCTGACTTGTTATAAATAATTTTAATTATAAAACGCTTTACTGTAGTAAGTGCTTTCGATGGTGTATAAATTTTTTTTAGCTCTGCTTAAAAGCGGAGAGTTATAAAAGAACGGGGCTTTTTCCACTTCTGATTTTTTAATAAAAATTTTATAAATTTTCTGTGCGATTCCGAAATCTTTCAGCATTGCATCTTTTTCGAAAACCTGTGCCATTAAAAAATAAGCGTCATCAATGGTTTCTCTTTTCTCGTAATTTTTTATTAGTTTTATTACTGCCTCAAGAGCCTGATTCCCTTTGTTGTTTTTAATATAAAGTTTTGAGATAGCGACAAGTGAATCGTCAGCGAGTTCATGTTCATGGAAAAGGGAAGCGACATTATAAAAATATTCAATCGCACGCAAATCATCCCCTTTCTTTAAATATATTTCTCCTGTAATGAAAAGTGCCGAAGGATATTCTCCCGATTCCTGACTGACCGATTTCAGCATATCAATTGCTTCATTAAGATTATTTAATTCAATGAATATTCTGGATAGCCAGATCGAAGCTATATCCCTGTAAGGGCTGTCCGGATATTTTGATTTAAGCTCTTCAAGTTTTTGTCTGGAATTAGTGTATAGAGATGCTTCAAATAACTGTATACCGCTTTTTAAAAGCGCTTCATCGGCTGAAGGGAACGAAAATATATTTTTCGTATCTTTTCCTTTTTCCGCAGCTTCTATCCCCGCCGATAAATCAGAGCCGATTTGCGCTGAGGGCGTTGATTTTGTCATATCCAAATACACATTTGAATCAACTATGTTCCTAATTATTTCTTCCAGCTCTCTTGATTCCATTGCGCCTGATTGGATAGCGGATAATACTAAAATTGTTATGGCAAATATTTTTTTCATTTTTCAATAATCTTCGAGTTATCCATGGGACTGTTTTCTTGAAAAGCTTTTTCATTGATTTTATTTTTTGGCAGTTCTTTTTTTATTTCGCGTATATCAGGCTCATTTATTTTTTCATCGGTTCTTTTAATGTCCGCTATTTTTTGACTGTCCATATAAAGTGCAGATTCTTTTTTTATTTCCGGGTCTGGATCAACCGTTTTGCTTCCTATCTCTGTTTTTAAATTTTCGTTTGCGGGAAATTCAACCTTGTTAAATCGGATGTCTTTTTGTTCTTTAATAAGTTCTGATTCCAGCATGGATCCATATTGGATATCCCGGCTTTTTTTTATCAGTGGATCAAAGAGTTCGTTTGTATTTTCTGTAATCGGTTTTCCATATTGTTTCGCAGCGCTCTTTCCACTGTTGTAACCTATGTATATTCCAAGTATGACAAGGATTATAACCAAACCAAAAAAAGATATTTTTATTGTATCTATGGTTTTCTTGTTTAAACCATCAATTAATTTGTTTATTGTGATAATTGTTGTATTTACTATTTTAATTAGTAAGTTCATGGAAATTGATATTAAATCCTTTCAATATACTGTTGGTATGTGGGGCAATTTATGAATCACTCTGCATACTACTTATCTATAATAAGAATAACTCTGCATTTTTTCAAATTATTTATTGTTATTTGACTGCTGAATATTCTTCTGACGTCTTTTCCCAGCAGTACCGGACAACTATTCAGACTTTTCATGGCAACTGATAGATACGGATGTTCACCCGCACGCCGATCAGTTAACGCCTGATTTTCTGTATAACAGTAAGAAGCCATGCCGCCCTTAACAGCGAATGAGCTATCAATATAATTTCTTCCGTAAATCTCAAGTCCTGTGTCGCTGTATATTGCAGGGAATAACATAGGTTTAACTTCAAGCCCGCGGCAGTCAATTATTAATCCGCTGTATGGGGTGGATATAGGTATTTCCGCTCTTGCCGGAAAATCATTCGATGGAAAATCATAAGGAAGGGAGGCGATAATTGTACCGAAGTCCAGTTTTGCCTCACAGATGGCAGAATCAAATCCCGACGGATACTCTTTGCACATTATAAAATTATTTAATTTATCTGAAATGGATTTTTGTACTGATGTGTCATTCATCATTATGTCAATAAATCTGTTGTTGGGATCAATCCTTAAGGATTGAACTGCTTCAGCCATATTTATGATTGCTGCTTCCATGGCTGACAGATAGGCCGCTTCTCTGGCTTTGTTTAGCGATTTTGCTTTTCCTGTGACATTGTCAACAGGCTTTCCTGCATCATTGAATATAATACGTGCTTTACCTTTCGAGACTATATGGCCTCTCTCCCAATCAATTAAACTTTTTTCTTTAAGAAATATTTCATCGGCAGTGGATGTATTAATAAAAATAATTATAAAAATAATAATCAGGCTGTTAATTTTAATGCGGATCATAATTATGGTTTACCCTTCAATTAATATCGGATATTTTTAAATTAAGTTTAAGCTCTATTTTACAGCGTATTTCTGCATTGTTCAAGCATTGGAATGAGTTTTTTTATGGATGCAATAATATCGCTTATCAGTAATTCCGAAGCCTTTTGCTGCGGTAAGTCCGGATTTCTGGCAAGATATACAAATGTTTTACGAAGAAATGGAACAATTAATTTTTCGATCCCGCTGCTACTGATCAGGCCGACTATTTCTTCATCTCTTTTGCCAGATATATTATCAAGCGCGGATTGCGACTTTTTTTGCACATCCAGTAGTTCTTTTATTGCTTCCTCCAAACCATCAGAAAGTGTTTTCGAATTTTTTACAATACTGTATTTATTCAGGCAGGATTTGAGAATTTCATCAGGAGTCCTGCTTGGTTTTTCTATGGAGCGAAGAATCTCTTCAAATGTTTTTTCTATTGTGTTTTCTATTCTGGCTCCGCCTTCTGTTGCGTTAATCACTGGAATACACACTTTCCCCGCAGACTCTCTGAACCAGAATCTGTAAATATCAAATACAAAATCCGAGATTACTTTTTCACGGCCTCTATATGCTTCGATATATTTTATTTTACGCTTTCTTATTACATTCTGGTTAATTGTTTCCAGGTTTCTGAAGCGCGATAATCCCGGCACCCAGTCATCATTGTGATACGTACCAGAACAGTGAATTTCCCTGCCGGTATATGCCAGGTCCTGGCCCATGAGTATAATTGACCCGCATCCCAGGTTCAACAGGAGATCGAAGACGCTGGTCGCGACCGAACCGCCGGATTGTATATCACCGATGGGCTCTGTATATTTTTCCATCCAGTCCCAGACAGGAGTTGTTTCTCTCCTGGAGTTGCCTTTGCCGTCATTATAAAATTTTGATGTTGTGCTTAATATTTTTTCACCTTTATAAGATTCGATGAGTCTTGGATAACTTACAATATCTGCCATGAGTACAGCTTTGCTGTCCATAAGTCCGAGAAAATGCTTAAGACTGTATTTCTGTGAATCAAGGGTCATCACAATATGAGGTACAACATTGTAGTTTTGCAGTACTTTAAGAGCAGTATCTACGCATACAATAAGCGCTTTATCCCTTATATCATTTAATAATTTTACATTTTTTTTTAATGAAGGGCCGGCCGATACAATTATGCCCGGCATTCCTTTGAATCTGCCGAAAAGGCCGGAGACAGGAGTTGAGGAATATATATGATGCACATTCCGGAATATATGTCTGATCCAATTCTCTTCAAATTCAAATCTGGTAAGAAGGTCGCTTACCCTGGAAGAAATATATTCTTTTATATCTTTTAATCGTGCGTTATAAAACTCCTGGTCAAGCATATATGACGGCCTGTGAATATAGGAAGATACTCCTCTTATCATGGTTATATCTATTTTTTCAAAAATTTCCGGAAAGTCACTGGCGGAATTGATTACGTAAATGTTTTTAAGAATATCCTGATTGTATGTCTTTACGAGATCTATAACTTCGGGATCTTTTTCAATAATAATTATAATATGATTGCGGAATTTCTGTTTAAGGTAATCAACATGGTATCCGAGAGCAAGGCCGGTAACAATCAATAGACTAGATCGTCCGGCTTTAAAAGATTCAACCGCTCTTTCTGCTTCAACTTGAGGATTATAAGCAGAGTGAAGTTTGATTTCGCGTGAATTTTCAGAATGAATAAAGATAAGAGTCTTAAGTCCGGCCGGAGTATCGGCAATTTTATATTTTCCCATTACTGTTATGTATAATTTCTTTCTGAAGATCGTCAACATCCTTTCGGGAAAAGAGTTTATATTTTTCGAGAACTGTTTCTTCGAGATAATAGTAATTATATTTTCCGGTCTCAAACTGACAAAGCATATTCCCGAGATATGCAGGGAAGACAAAGTCTTTATACTTATCGTTTGTATCAAGAGGCGAATGATGATATTTGATAACTTCAATGAGATAATCCGGGAAATTCCATTTTTTTGCCATCAGTTCCCCGATCATGGAATGGCTGATTCCGATAGAAACTTCCTCCAATACTGTCGATGATCTGATTTTCCGGTTTTTAGTCAGATCGGATATCCAGTTTGAAAATTTTGAGTCAGTTGCTAATAAAATCAGTTTACCCAGGTCATGCAGCAGCCCTCCAAGATAAGCGAACTCGGCATTCTTTTCCTTCCCGAATTTTTGAGCGATATATTTCGCATATTCAGCGGTCTTCGTGCAATGGTTCCATATTTCGTGGAATTTCGAGTATCTTTTTTCTAAAATGCTCCTGGTGCTGGATACCAGGAGCAAGTCATAAAGATTCGAAAATCCTATTATAAGAATAGCTTCACTTATGTGCTTAACTTTCTTTCCCATAAAGAAACCGGCAGAGTTGGCTAATTTTAAAATATCGCTGGTTAGCGCCGGGTCGATAATAATTTTGTCAACAATCTCTTTTATTTCGGTATCTTTATTTTTGCATAGTCTTAGTAATTCCAATAGGTTCTGATTGAAGCTTGGAAGGCCATCAACTTCATCCAGTATTTGTTCTTTTATTGTTGTTGTAATTGTTTTCGGTTTTAATTCGTAGGGTATTGTAAATTTAGCCTTGGTTGTTTTTTTATCGGATAAAATGCTGAATGAATTTTCTCCTATTCCGGTATTCTTTAACAGCAGAATTGAAAGCACTATTCCCAGTCCGGCTCCTTCAGTTTCGTCATAGATATCGTCATATGCATCCGTAAAGTCGTTATACTCTTTCGCTTTTTTAATCCTCAGATTAATTCTTTCAAATTCTACTGGATGTATGGATGAATTGTTTTTAACTATGATTATTATACCGTCATTTGCTAATTCAATAGAAAGAATAACCAGATAATCTGTTTTCGCCAACTCGTTTTCTATTGTATCTTTGCCGATAATTTTGCTCTTGAAATTGGTAATGCCTTTTGCATATTCTTCAGGATTGTTGATATCAATTTTGATTTTTTTAAAGTAATATCTTTTAGCGTTAGCTTTAACCGCGTTTGCTATTATTTCTCTCAGGATAGTGGTTATATAATCAAGCAGGTACAGCATATCCATTTTAGCCAATAGCTTGGCAAACAGAGCATCTATTGATTTAAAAAAATCTTCATTATGACAGCTGAACTGGATATTTATGTTTTTATTTTTTTCCAGCTGAGCTAGGATTTCACCAGTTTTTTGCATATTTATCCGGATTCTTCTATGAATTATTCTGATATTTATTCTTTATCAGGGACAATTACATTTTCGGCAATAAATGATTTGTTATTTTCTATAAAATAAGTAAAATCAGGTTAAAAATGAAATTCAGATAATTTCAATCAATTAAAGAATTTTAAAATAATTATAATTATTTATTGCAATTTTTCAACTCCTTTTTATACTGACTCTGACTATTCAATATATGTATTCAAAACGACCTTCTTTATTAATCCAAACGTGGAAAATCAATTTATCTGTAACCTGGAGAAAAAATTTTTTCAGGTTAAGGGAATAGTTCCTGATGGGGGTAATTCCTTGATGATCATAAACAGAGGGGCAAGTGTATTTAACTGTCGTTGGGAGTTTTAAATAATATGAAAAGATGCATAAATTATATCATTGCGGCATGTGTAGTTTTGACTGCTTGCAGTGGTAAATATATAGGTGAATACAGGAATAATTTAAAAGAAGGCAAAGGTACATATATTTATCATAACGGTGACATATATAAGGGAGAATGGAAGAACGATAAACATGACGGCTATGGAGTTTATATTCTCGGAAAAGAATCGGAATGGGCAGGGAATGTATATGCGGGTTATTGGAAAAATGGGCTGAAAAATGGTGAAGGTACTTATACATATGCTAACGGCAACAAATATGTAGGCAACTGGCAAAACGGACTTCCTGATGGAGCAGGGGTAATTTATTATTATAACGGCAACAAGTTCGAAGGAACGTGGAAGGACGGATGGAAGATTTTCGGCACATTTACTATTGATAAAAATTCAAAATGGGCAGGTAATAAGTATATCGGGCAGTGGAAAAATGATTTGATGCACGGGGAGGGAACATATATTTTTTCCAATGGGAATAAATATATAGGCCAGTGGTTTGTCGGTAAAATGCATGGATTGGGGGTAATGACCTTTTCGAACGGCGAAAAATATGAAGGTGAATGGACAAACGATAAAATTGAAGGCAGGGGCACTTATACATATGCTAACGGCAATAAATATACCGGCCAGTGGAAAAATAACGATCAGCATGGCAAAGGGGTTATGACGTATGCCAATGGCGATATGGTATCCGGGGAATGGGAGGAAGGTGAAATTATTAGAACAGCAGGCGATGCATATGCCAAAACAGATGTAAAAGGGCGTTGGAAGGGAACTACATTCATTTATCCGAATGGCGATTCATACACAGGGGAATGGAAAGACGGCAAAAGAGACGGTACCGGAACATTCGAGTACGGTAAACAATCGCGATGGGCAGGCGCTAAATATGAAGGCCAATGGAAAGCAGACAAGATGCACGGATACGGCACCTATACGTTTACAAATGGGAATGTTTATAAGGGCGAATGGATCAATGACGAACAGCACGGCACCGGCACCATGCTTTTTGCGAACGGGGACAAGTATGTAGGCAAATGGCAGAACGGGCTTAAGCATGGGCAGGGTGTATATTATCATTACTTTGATGGTAACGTGGACAGAGGAATGTGGGATAAGGACGTTTATGCAAACAGATAGCCTGGCATTAAGGGAATTTTGATAAACTGAAATATTATAATTTTTAACTCTGCAGTGCAGTAGAAAAACCCTGATTTTTTAAATTTTTCCCTTCAGTAGAAATGACAGAGTCAGTAAAACGAAGGCCGCTTATTCTGCGGCCTTTGTTATTTTTTTTAGCTCTTCCGCGCGTAGTTCTTTTCGCAGAATTTTACCAACATTGGTTTTCGGGAGTTCTTTTCTGAATTCGATTATAGTCGGCCATTTATATTTAGCCAGCCTGGTTTTGCAGAAATCAATAAGTTCTTCCTGGGTTGCTGTCTGGCCTTTTTTCGGAACAACAAATACTTTTATCTGTTCGCCGCGTGTCGGGTGAGGTACGCCAATCGCGCATGCTTCCTCAACTTTAGGGTGTTCAAACAGGACTTCATCTATATCGCGCGGATAAATATTGTATCCGCCTGAAATAATTAAATCTTTTTTACGGTCAACAATGAAAAAATATCCTTCTTCGTCCATTTTTGCAATATCGCCTGTATAGAGCCAGCCGTTTCTTAAGGCTATTGCAGTCTCATCCGGCATCTTTTTATATCCCTTAAGCACCTGAGGGCCTTTTATTATCAGCTCGCCGGTTTCACCTACAGGCATATCTTTTTTTCCTGTTTCTATATCTACTATGCGGCATTCAGTGTCCGGCAAGGGAAGTCCTATGCTTCCGATCTTTCTTTTGCCTTTGAATGGATTAACATGGGTTACCGGCGATGCTTCGGTAAGTCCGTATCCTTCTACTATAACGCCGCCGGTTTTTCCTTCGAAGTTGTTTATTACTTCCACAGGCAGAGGGGCAGCTCCTGAAAAACATCCTTCAATTGAAGTAATATCTGTTGTATTGATTGCAGGGTGCTCCAGTATTCCGATATACATTGTTGGAACAAGCGGAACGAAAGTCGCTTTATATTTTCGTATTGCTTTAAGAAGAGGATCAGGTTGAGGTTTCGGGACTAAAATATTTCCCCATCCGGCGAAAATCGCGAAATTCATTGATGTAGTAAGTCCGAATACGTGGAAAAACGGCAGTGCTCCGAGCATAATTTCATGATTAGGAACAAATGCTTTGAACCATTCGCCGATCTGCTGAACCTGTTTGCTCATATTCCTGTGCGTGAGCACCGCACCTTTGCTTACTCCGGTTGTGCCTCCGGTGTACTGGTACATCGCGGTACTGTTTAAATCGATTTTTAGCGCAGGCGGATTTGGGGGATATTTTGCAATGATTTCCTTCCACTTGTATACATCTGATGCCGGCTTTACGTCAGCAGCAAGTTTTTTTCTTTTTGCGACAAGCGGGAAAAGCATATTTAACGGGAAAGGCAAATAATCGCCTATTGAAGCAATTACTATTTTTTTTATTTTCGTTTTTGGTCTGAGATCTATCATTCTGTTGCCCAGGAGATCTAATGTTATGAGCATTTTGCACTCTGAGTCATTGAATTGATGTAAAAGCTCGCGGTCCGAATATAGCGGATTGTTCATAACCGCTATAGCTCCGATTTTTAGAATGGCATAATAGCTGACTACACATTGAATCATATTTGCCAATAGAACAGCAACGCTGTCGCCTTTTTTTAGTCCGGAGTCTGCGAGAAATGTTGCGAATCGGTCTACCATTTCGCTTAATTCTTTATATGTTATTGTATATCCCTCGAAATAAAGTGCTATCCTGTCCGGATATTTTTGTGCCGATCTTTCAAGAAATTCCGGTAGCGTCAGTTTTTCGTAATTTAATTTTGCGCGCACATTGTTATCGTAATTATTTAACCACGGTTTGTCCTGATATTTTATTTTTTTAGTTTTGTTGGCCATATATCCTTCCACCTTTTATTAAAAATATCGCATTAGAATTACTGTAGATTATGTAAATAAATTGAAATATTAATAAAAAAGTCAAGAGAAACTTTGATTATTATTCATAAAATAGTGAATGAGTCCCTGCATCAGCGTAAGGTGAATACTTGATCACGTAAGAACAATACTATTTAAATATCATGATTTTATTCTATAATATTATTATTTATGAAATTAAGCATTTGTTCGATAAGATATATATGGGGAGTTATATTACCCGCCCATTCATTGTTATGTATTTGATCCCGTGCAATTTGGAGATTCATTTTCTATGGCTGAGAGACAGAAATATACTCCCAATATAATTGTTGTTACCGTAGATCCTGAAATATGCGATATTCTGGAAGTATTGCTTAAAAATCTGAATTATAAGATTCAGCTTACAAACAGCAGTGCCGGCGCTTTTGAGAAATTAAAAGAAAAGGATTACGACCTGATGCTTCTGGATATAAGTTTGCCGGGTATGAATATAGTTCAGGTATTGAATTATGTAAAAGATATTTCACCGGATACGTCTGTAATAGTGTTAACCGGATATGCCTCCAATGATGATGTTACTGAATGTTTAAATAACGGCGCATATGATTTTTTTAAAAAGCCGTTTGAAAAAGAAGAAATCATGAGGAGGATAAAAAATGCATTAAGCCAGAAACGACTGAAAAAAGAATTACAAATATCTCGTGAAAAACTTTCTGCCCTGGAAAAGCGGTATGAATACATGGTGCAGAATTCCCCGGATTTTATATATACTCTGGACGATCAGGGGAATTTTACATATATAAATGAATCGTCAAAAAACATGTTGGGATACGAAAAGGACCAGCTGTTAAGAAAGCATTATTCCAGCGTCGTTTATCATGAGGATATTGAAAAAGCAAAATATGTATTTAATGAAAGAAGAGCCGGAAACAGGGAGTCAAAAGTAACAAAATTACGTTTAAAAAAGAACTCGGGTGCGACCCGGAGTGGTTCTTCAAAATTTATTGTCGTAGAACTTAAAGCAAAGGGAATTTATGATAAACCGATTAAAGAAAAAGATAAAGTATTCCTCGGGACTCAGGGAATAGCCAAGGACATAAGTACCTCACTGCAGATAGAAGAGTCTTTGAAAATACAAAAAGTGTGCTTCCGCCAGTTGTTTAATAATTCACATGAAGCAATAGTAATACTGGATACTCAGGATAATATAATTGATGCCAACAGGAGTTTTGAAAAACTCTTTAACTATTCAAGCATAGAATTGAAAAATAAAAATATTAATAATCTGATTGTGCCGGAAAACCTGTATAATGAATCGCGTTCTATTTCCTCTTCCGCAGTCTCTACCGGTTATGTGGAAAAAGAGTCAACAAGAATATGCAAGAACGGCACTCCTGTAGATGTTTCTATTTTTGCCTATCCGGTCATTTATAATCATAAGACAATAGCTGTATATCATATTTATAAAGAATCTTTACAGGAAAGTGTTACAGGGTTAGAGACTGAAAGAACGCTTAACAAACTAAGAAAAGCAATGGGCGGGATAATCGATGCTATGGTATCGACTGTTGAAGTGCGCGATCCGTATACAGCAGGTCATCAGCAGAGGGTTGCCGATCTTGCCAGAGCCATTGCTCAGGAAATGGGCATGACGGAAGAGGAAATTGACGGCATTCGCATGGCAGGCACGCTTCACGATCTTGGTAAAGTTAATATTCCGGCAGAAATACTCAGTAAGCCTGGCCGTTTATCCGACATAGAATTCAGCCTGATTAAAATGCATCCGCGTGTAGCGTTCGATATTTTAAAGGAGATTGATTTTCCATGGCCTATTGCAGATATGGTTTATCAGCATCATGAAAGGCTGGACGGTTCCGGCTATCCCCAGGGTTTAAAGGGCGATGAAATATTACTTTCAGGAAAAATACTTACCGTTGCGGATGTTGTGGAATCTATAGCTTCTCACAGGCCGTATCGCCCGGCTCTCGGCATTAAGACGGCTCTTAACGAGATCAATGTAAAGAGAGGGATATATTATGAGCCCTCTGTTGTTGATGCTTGTATTAAACTTTTTGAACAGAACAGATTTCAATTCAGCGATGAAACGAAACATCGCGCAACAGTGAATTTAATGTTATAAAGTAGTCTTTCAGGAGAATGATCCCAAATGGTGAAAGAATTAGAATATTTGTCGAATATACTGATAGCTACAATTGATCCTGGAATCAGTAATGTGCTGGGACTTCTTTTGAATAACCTAAACTACAAAATTGAACTAATAAACAGCGGAAGTGATGCGTTTAAAGAACTAAAGGAAAATAAATTTGATTTAATGCTTCTGGATGTTGTTTTGCCGGATATGAGCGCCATTCAGGTATTGAATTATGTGAAAAAAATTTCTCCTGAGACCCTGGTCATAGTGATGGCAGGTGAGGACTTAAACAGTAGGTCGGCAGAATGCTTGCAAAACGGTGCCTATGACTGTCTGAAAAAACCTTTTAGAAAAGAGGAAATAATAAAGAGAATCGAAAATGCACTGGAGCAAAGGAGATTGGAGAAAGAAATTGAAGGTATTAACGATTTAACACAAATAACTGAAAAAAGAAATCAATATCTCATTATTAATAGTGAAGATATTATTTATACTCTGGATTATGAAGGGAAATTTACTTCAATAAGCGATTCCTTACAGCAGAAACTCGGCTTTGATAATAGCTATTTACTTAGAAAACATTTTTCGACCGTTGTTTATCCTGAGGATATTAATAAGGCAATGTATGTATTTAATGAAAGAAGAGCTGTGAGCCGGGGATTGAAGCTAAACAGGATAAGACTAAAGAAGAATGGCCCAGCTAAAGCACTGGATAAATTCGGCAATTGCATAACAGTTGAAATAAAAGCAAACGGAGTGTATGAGAATCAACATAAAGATAAATTATTTTTAGGCACATATGGAATAGCCAGAGACATAAGCGACTTCATGAAAAATGAAGAAATGTTAAGAATGCAAAAAATTTACTTTAAAGAACTTTTTAATAGTTCGCCTAATGCAGCAGTTGTCATTGATAATGATAATAAAATAATCAGTGTTAATAAAAATTTTTTAAGGCTTTTTAAATATACATATAGTGAATTAAAGGGCCGCCACATTAATGATCTTTTAGTGAATAAAGATTATCCCGGACATAAAGAAGGCTCTATTAACAGTTCTGCACTTTTTGAAAAGGAATCTATTGGCAAGCGTAAGGATGGAACCATAATAAATTTGATGATTTATGGTTATCCTATTGTTTATAATAATAAAAATATTGGCGTATACCATGTATTTAGAAATATAACTGAAATTAAGCGGAACGATAAAGAGTTGATGGAGCATCTTAATAAAGTTCGTCAGTCAATGGGCAATATATCGAACGCGATGGTATCGACTGTTGAAGTAAGGGATCCGTACACTGTAGGGCACCAGCAGAGGGTGTCGAATCTTGCGAGAACAATCGCAAGCGAAATGGGGCTTTCAAGCGATGACGTTGACGCAATCCGTATGGCGGGCACTCTTCACGATCTGGGCAAGGTTAATATTCCAGCCGAGATTTTAAGCAAACCGGGGAAATTATCAAAAATTGAATTGGAATTGATTAAGATGCATCCCAGGATAGCTTATGATATTTTAAAGAAGATAGAATTTCCATGGGAGATTGCCGAGATAGTGCATCAGCATCATGAAAGGCTCGACGGGTCCGGATATCCAAACGGACTAAAGGGCAGTGATATTCTGCTGGGAAGCAGAATTCTTTCGGTAGCAGATGTTGTTGAATCGATCTCGTCGCACCGGCCTTACCGTCCCGCGCTGGGGATCCGAAAGGCTTTGGAGGAAATATCCAGCAAGAAAAATATTTACTTTGATTCAAAAGTTGTGGATGCCTGCATCAGATTGTTCAATAAGAAAAATTTTACATTTGAAAGCGATTTGCCGGAAGAGAATGAAGACGGCTGTTATCGCATGCCGGCTTACATGGCGCCTAACTGACAGTGCTTTCTTTGTTTGTCATATCCACGGGCTGTCCTGTTGCGGCCATTATATTGTACCAGAATCTTGAATTCGGATCAATTTGCTTGCTTTCCGATATAACTAATTCCATAGGCACATGAGTATAGACGTTGTTCCATAGACCGATGATCATGCTGGTTTTGCCGGCCATGCCTGCATGAACTGCATATTGGCCAAGCATTGTGCAGAATATTGCGTCATTTGAGTTCGCCGGCGTGCTCCTAATCATATAACTCGGATCAATATATTTGAGGTTTATTTTAATTTTTTCCTTTTTAAAATAGTCATTTATCTTATCTTTAAGAAAGTTTCCTATGTCTTCAAGAACAGGATTCCCGGATGCGTCGTACTCCTTAGGTTTATCTTTAACAAGATGTTCCTGTCCTGCTCCTTCTGCCACGCATATCACAGCATGGGAGCGCCTCTTGAGCCTTTCTTTAAGATGAGCGAATAAACCGTTTTCTCCATACAGGTCAAACCTGACTTCCGGAACAAGCAGATAATTTACATCATTCATGGCTAGTGCAGCATTTGCCGCAATGAAACCCGAATGTCTGCCCATCAGCTTTACAAGGCCGATTCCATTCTGTGCACCTTCTGCCTCAATATGGGCAGAGTAGATCGCATCAACTGCTTTGGCTACCGCACTCTCGAAACCGAATGTTCTTTGAATATAGCTTATATCATTATCAATTGTTTTTGGTATCCCTATAATGGAAATTTTACTCCTTCGTTTTTTTATGATATCTGCGAGTTTGAGTGCTCCTTTTATTGTTCCGTCTCCGCCTATTGCATAAAGAATGTTTATGCCTAATTCTTCAATCCTGTCCACAAGAAGCTCCATATCTTCTACGCCCCCTCTGGATGATCCAAGGATAGTACCTCCATCAAGATGAATATCGCGAACAATTTGAGGTGTCAGCTGCATCGGATTATAATTATTTTTCGGATTAAGGCCGCTATAACCGAATCGAATACCTAGAATTGATTTTACTTTATAACGGTAGTAAGATTCCATTACAATAGATCTGATTACATTATTAAGACCCGGGCTAAGCCCGCCGCAGGTAACAATTGCCGAGCAGGTTTGTGCAGGGTCGAAATATATTTTTTCTCTTGGTCCTGCGGCTTCAAAACCATTAATATCATGATTATCATCGTCACAGTCATTGTTTATGTAGCAGTTATATATGACACGCTGGCCGTCTGAAACGAAGAATGACTTTTTAGAAGGAAAGATATTTACTAACGGAGAGTCAATTATACATTCGCCCAGATTATTAATAATTGTGTTCATAATAATTCCCCTAAAGTATGTAATTATAATAGCTATAATGATAAAAAATCGCTTCTTCTATGGCAACCTTACATGACATTAGTAAGAAATATAACAATAAATCATTAAAAAGCATCTGTCAACACCTGCTTCATAAAAATAAAAAAATAAATGCGATTTTATTTAAGATTAACAATAAATTGTAAATATTTTTTTTGATTGGCTTGACTTTGCTTGAATTCATGAATATTATTATCTGATGTGTAATTGTGCTTTTAAAAGTCATCTTTTTATTGAATAAGCGAAAGTATGTTATTAAATTTTTTAAAATAATTATCCTGAATGGTTATCTTTATGGGCATTATAAAAAATATTAAAAATAATGTCGTAGCTAAACTCCAGAGAGAAATTAAATTATTGCAAAAAAGTAATTCAGATAAGTCTGAAATTATACAGAGTCTTACAAACTATATAGAGATGTTTGAAAAAGTAGTTGAATTGAGCCGCCAGGAGCTCATGCAGGCCAATGCTACTCTAAATGCTCAGAATGCCGTATCGGAAATGACACGGCAGGAACTTATAAACAGAGATAATATAATTCAAGCCCAGCAGATAACGCTTGATCTAAGCAGCGACGAAAGGAAAGAGCAAAAGGATGTCATAGAAGCATGGAAGGCTGTAATTGATCTGGCACGGAGGGAACGCTTGCAGTCGGAAGAAATCATTCATGCTTTGGAGCAGGTGGAAGAGCTCAGCAGGCAGGAGAGAGAACAAAAAGATAATGAAATAAAGGCAATGGAAAAAAACATGAATTTTTCAAGAGATGAAAGAATGATTTATGAGAATATCGCTAATGCCTATCAAAAAATTCAGGCCCTCTCTGACGCTGAAAAGATTTATGTCTTTAAATTATTAAATAAGACAATTCATTTTGACTATGACAGTCTCAATATAAATTGTAGTTCTAATTATAATGATTGATCTTTAATCGATATCCTATCATTTTATTATTTTCATTTATTTAATAGATTATCTTTAATAGAGTTGTTGCATAACTCAATTTCATGTATGAGCGGTTATGGAATAATCCTCCCCCGCCTTTGGCAGGGACGATTATTCATAAAATTTGTTAGTTTTGCAACAAGTCTAACATTTAATTTGTTGTTTCGGAACTCTCATGGCATTGAATTCGAGACACTTCCTAGATAAAATTTAACGAAATCTGCATTACTGCTTCATCAATGGATGAATAATTCTGCAGCACCTGTTTTTTTACATCGGTAATATTTTTATCTCTTTTGTAATCGGAAAGGTATCTGAAATGTCCGAGTCTTCTGCCAATAATAAAATTTTCTTTATCTCCTTTGTCCATATTTAAAAATTGATCAATAAGCATAAGCATATCTTTTTTACCATGAGGCAAGTCGCCTCCGAGATCTTCCAGAAGATTCAATATATGGTCGCTTAAAAATGTGCTGGTTATTCCATCGAAATTTTCAATAAGAAGTCTCAACTCCCTGACTTTTTCTTCGTCTGACATCGGAGTCCATTTTTTTTCGCTCATCATCATGTAAAGCGTTGTGTCCGGCACAGGCACAGTTGTTCTTATCCTGATAAACGTCGGGTTGATCGCGTTAATAACACGTGCAGACTCCATGGCGTGCTCTTCTGAAAGTTCTTTTCCGCCCAGGCCTGGCATAAAATAGACAGAAAGATCAAATCCGGCCGCCATTGCTTTCTCTCCTCCGGCAATATGCTCTTCTGACGAAACGCCTTTATCCATCATCTTCAGCACTTTATCAGATCCGGATTCCATGCCTACATGAAGCCTTGTAAGTCCTGCGGACCTGAGATCTTTAAGCTCCTCAAGTGTTTTTTTGCTTATTGTTTTTGATCTGGCATATGTAGTAATCCTGTTTATTGACGGAAATTTTTCTTTAAGATATTTGAGAACGGCAATGACATCCCCGGTCTTCATTGCAAGAGAGTTTGCATCCTGAAGAAATACGGTGTTTGCGCCTGAAGAGAGCCATGATCCGATTCTGTAGTATTCATCCTGTAAGGAAATATTTTTATCTATGGCATTCATCACAACATTTCTGTCAATCGTTCCTTTGCGGCCGAGTTCATCCGATATTTTTTTCAGATCATCTGATATATGTTTTATTGTATCAATTTCGGTTTTAATCTCTTCAACCGTTCTCCTAGAGAATGGCTTGCCCTTATAAATATGGCAAAAAGCGCATTTGTTCCAGGTGCAGTTTCTTGTAAGCCGGAGCAGAAGGCTTTCTGCTTCGCTCGGCGGCCTTATGGGGCCTGTTTCCAAACTGTAATTCATAGGATCTCCTTGTTTGACTAATATAGTTAAATATATAAAATTCACAAGAAAAAATCATATTTTTTTATAATAAAAAACAGTTTGACATGTACTATGCTAAAAGCAATCTATTCAGGTATATTATGTAATAAAAATTGGAGCCGGAAAATGAGCGAAGATGTATCACAGTTAATTAAGCTGAGAATCGAAAAAATAGAAAATCTGAAAAAAAGCGGAGTAAATCCTTATCCTGTAAGATATTTTAAAGATGATTACGCAGAGGATATTAAAAATAATTTTAAAGATGATGAGGCGAAAGATGTTAATGTGGCAGGCAGACTTAAGTCAAAGAGGCCTATGGGCAAGGCCGCATTTGCCCACCTGGAAGATTTATCCGGATCTATACAGATCTATGCGAGAGAAGACGTTCTGGGAAAGGAGAATTTCGGTATTTTTACTTCGTTCGATATCGGGGATATAATAGGGGTTAAAGGCCAGACTTTCAGGACGAAACACGGCGAGATAAGCATTAAGGTTCAGAAGGCAGAGCTGCTGGCTAAGTGTATCCGCCCGCTCCCGATAGTAAAAGAAAAGGATGGGCAGCTCTTTGATGAATTCGCGGACAGGGAGCAGCGGTACAGACAGAGATATGTTGATCTCGCAGTGAGCCCGGGAGTAAAGGCAGACTTTATTCTCCGGAGCAGAATCATCAGCGGCATAAGAGAATATCTTACCGGGCGCGGTTATCTTGAAGTGGAAACTCCCATGATGCAGGCTATCCCGGGTGGTGCTGCAGCAAGGCCGTTTAGTACTCATCATAACGCGCTGGATATTGACCTTTATCTAAGGATAGCACCGGAATTATATTTAAAAAGGCTCTTGGTCGGCGGATTTGAAAGAGTATTTGAGCTTAACAGAAACTTCAGAAACGAAGGGATATCCACGAAGCATAATCCGGAATTCACAATGCTTGAGCTTTATTCAGCTTATCAGGATTATAAATATATGATGAATCTCGCGGAGGATATGATATCTTCCCTTGCATTAAAGCATCTTGGAAAAATGGTAATTGATTATCAGGGATCCACAATTGATCTTACTCCTCCATGGGAGAAGATCACTTTTGTTGATGTAATTAAGAAATACACAAAGGTTGATTTTCAACAAATAAAAACAGTTGAAGAGGCGCGAAAAGCTGCAGATTCAGTCGGTCTTGCGGTCGCCGATGATTTGTCGATATGGAAAATCGCCAACGAAATATTCGAAGAAAGAGTGGAGGATAAACTGATACAGCCGGCTATTGTCATGGATTACCCGAAAGAATTGTCGCCGCTTTCCAAATCCATGGAAGACAATCCGGAATTTGTAGAAAGATTCGAGCCTTACATTGCCGGAAGGGAGATAGGCAATGCGTTTACCGAGCTTAACGATCCATTCGATCAGAAGGCCAGATTTGAGGATCAGGTGCGCAAAAGAGAGGCAGGCGACGAGGAAGCGCAAATGATGGACAATGATTATATATGTGCTCTTGAGTACGGCATGCCGCCCGCGGCAGGTATGGGTATCGGCATTGACAGACTCATTATGCTGTTTATAAACAGCTCTTCGATCAAGGATACAATATTGTTTCCGCTTCTCAGGCCTGAAAAAATAGATTGATTTTGTAAATACAACAAATAGTATTTGTAATATGAAATACTGGAAAATCCTGACATTTGTATTATTATTGTGCCTGCTTTATTGTTTCTCTCATGTTTTTGCGCTTACTGGCGAAGAAGCAATGGCTAAACTCATTGAGAGAATGGACAGCGCAGAAACAATGAAAGGTAAAATAACGATCTCCTTTCAGTCCGGCGAGAGTTATTCCGGAGTATTCACATATATGCATCCGGGAAAGATATATGTGAAGTTCAATGATCCGCCGGGGAAAATAATAGTTACCAATGGAAAAAAATTATGGGTATATGATTCATCGACCGATGTCTGCGGAGTCCAGGAACTGGATACAGAAGATTCCGAGAGTGACAAAGAGGATGGAGATAAACAATCGGGCGAGATTAAAGCGAAATTGATGGGAGGCATTTCAAAATTTTTCCGGACTTACGAAGCAAGTATATCTGAAAACACATCCCAATCTGTTATTGAATTAGTAAACGATAACAGGAAGTATTCCGATATAAAATTTATTGTTAACCTGGAATTTTTACTTACAAGCGCTGTTTTCAAAGATAAAAACGGGGACGGCTTTGTCATTAAATTATCTGATGTTAAAATTGGAGAGAAGATAACTCCCGGAGTATTTGATTTCAAGGCTCCGGCAAATGCGCAGGTTGTGAAAAATCCATTGGATATCAGGTAGCCGATTGTTTCTTATGTGTCAAGCCGGATATAAATAAGAAAAATAGCATCTGATTGCCTCAACCAAGATTTATTATAACGGAAGATACTACAGCCAAGTATGTCCGGGAAGTTGCCGAAAATGCAAGATCACGGGAAAGTATTTATGAAAAATAATTTCAAGAAAATGATTATTTTATTATTTATTATTTTTTATTTTAACGGTAGCAATAAAGCCGATGCGGAAGAGCTTTTCTTTACATATATAGGGCCGACAATCGGAGCGGGCATGAACCAGATAGCATACAGAGGCTGGTCTTCGGATTCAGATACAAGAGTTTCCAGGGTGATTACCGGTTATTATGTGAACGGCGGCTGTCTTTTTGATATTTTTGTCAGAAATTTTATCGGAGAATTCTCGCTTGACTACATATATAATCACAGCAGCGGCGAGCCGGAGGTTTCACTCTATCATTTAATTTATACGGGCACTGCCAAATATGCTTTTGCCGTGAATCCCGTGCTGTCCCTTACATGCGGTCTCGGCGCGTATCTTGAAACTCAGCCTTCCAACAAAAGCTACAGCGGGGGCGGATTGAACGGAGCGATTGGAACGGTATATGATGCTTCGCGCGATTGGAAAATTATTTTTGATGTAACAACCAGATATGGTTATTTCGGAAGAGGGGACGATTCTTCAAAATTCTCGTTAGGAGCAAAGATAGGTATGGTATATAAAGTTGGAAGAATATAAAAGAATTGCGAAACTCGTTCTTGTCCCATCTTTTTTTTCCCTCCTGCCCGCTTTTTCAGTAATCATCCTTTCGTATTCCATTCTTGCCGGTTCAAAAACAGAAATCGGAATCAGTATTTTTTGCCTTTTTATTTTTGCTTCTGCCTTGTTTTTCTTCGCAAAGAGTCTTTCCGGGTGTTTTTTTTATTTAATTTTTTCAGTATTTATATCTCTTGTTATACTTTTACGAATTTTATTCCTTACCCACTTCTATCCCATAGATGATAGCTGTAAAAATTATACTGCAACAGTAAAATCCGTTAAAACCCTAAGATACAGCAGTGAGAATGTTTTAAAATTTTTATGTTCAGATAAAATTCACTCAGGTTTTTTTTCATCTGACAATAAGGCAGTCAGTTATACTGATAAAGAAATTAAAATTATTCCAGGCGATAAAATCTTAATTTATTCAAAACCAAAAGAAATAAGTTTTGATAATCAAAATATTTCTTGTTTTGAGACTAATCTTTTAAGAAAAGGATTCCATTATATATTTTATCTTAATAATAAGAATTATAAGGTTGTTAAGCATGCTCCTGTATCTATAAAAGAAAAAATAAGAAACTCTATAGAAACTAATCTGTCGAGACTCTTTAACGAAAAGACAGTACAGGTAATAAAGGCATTATATTTTGCGAACGGGACTTATATTGATAAATCAACTATAATCGATTTTAAAAGGGCAGGGGCTTTACATATTCTTGCAGCGAGCGGTGAACACATAGGCATAATAGCCGGAGCTTTGCTCTTAATATTAAGCCCATTACTTGTCTCCCGAAATTTTCTTCGTGTAATTATAGCGTTAGTTCTATTGTTTTATTTATATATAACCGATATGCCTGTTTCTCTTTTAAGGGCTTTTATAATGTATTATGTGTTTTCCATTCAGCAAATTTTCAACTTTGAAAAAAATATTTTCAATACTTTGTTTATTTCCGCTATAATTATTCTTATCATATCTCCTTATGATCTTTACAACCTCGGATTCCAGCTTTCATTCGGGGCTACGTTCGGTATTCTGCTTTTTCATAATTTTTATAAAGATATTTTTTCATCTTTATCCTCAAAGATTCCTGGAATTTTATCTGTGACATTTTCCGCGCAGGTTTTTGTTTTACCGATTATCTTTATACAATTAAATGAAATAAATTTAGCCGGTCTTCTTTCTAATATAATACTCGTTTTTACAATGTCAGGGACAATGATGTTTTCTATTATTACAAATTTAATTTCAGTCATAGCATTTATGCCTGCAAAATATTTAGCCGTGTTCACTGATTTTCTTTATTCACTAAGCCTGAAAGTTGTTCAATATTTTTCCGGGATAAACGGGCATTTCGTCACAGACAGCAGCGTAGGATTCTTTTTACTTATACCGTTTATTTTATTTCTTATACCGATTATGCCGTTAAAGTTGAATAAAAAACTTCAGGGCTTTTCATTAATAATCGCAGTGCTATCAGCATGGTTAATGCTATCCGGTTTTTACACGACAACTAATAATAAAATAACAATAACAGGTACCGATGAAAAGGTTATTATAATACAAAAAGAAAATCATAATCCGATAATATTCGGAAATATATCTGCATTCGAAGATGCCGACTGCATTGCGCATTATCTTAACAAAAATAATATCAGGAATATTGATCTTTGCATACCTTCCCCCGATTTTGATAATTTACGGAATTTTTCTTATCTCATTAAAAAGACTTTAGTAGCCAGGTGCTTTATTGCGCCTGAATTTATGTTCACAGGATATTTTAAAAAATTCTGCCGCACACTGGATACAGACGGCATTGCACTAAAAATACAAAAATTTAAAACATACAGCGCAGATGAATTAAAGGGTATTGGAAGGCCAGAATATGCAAAAAATATGCTGCTGACTCCGCTTGAAAATATTGCTGAACTCCATTATTTGTTTAGTGCGGATTATGACTTTAAAAATGCTCTTGCCGGAAATTTTATTAAAAGCGGTTACGAGGTTGAATATTTGGAATAAATCTGAGGATAATTATAAAAAACTCCCTGTCCAAAATATTTCATTAAACAGGGAGCTGGATAGATAAAAATAATATAAATTATTTTGCCTGACGTTCTTTTATAGTCTTGAAATCTTTAATGATTCTCGGAAGAATCATTTGATGAAGCGGGCATATGGATGCAGGATTCTGGTATACTGATCCTGCAAAAGCAACAAGATAATTTCTCATAGCTTTCATAGGTACTACTTCATCTACAAGACCGTACTTGGCGCAATACGCAGGTCTTGAATTTTCATAATATTCTTTTGCTATCTGATTCATCTTTTCGATGATCGGCTCGATCGGTTTGCCCGCGTCCTTTTCCTTGACGAGCCTTCTGGAGTATGTCGCAACTGCTGCAGTCTGCCCGTGCATAACGTATATTTCGGTAGTTGCTGTTCCGAGTGTGAACGCGTTGTGATCATTAGCAGTTGGCCCGCCCATTACATAATGCGCGGCCGCTGTTCCTTTTCTGAGAACTATAAGCATCTGTGGTATGCAGGATTGCTGAATCGAGTAAATAAGGCTTTGTCCGAGTCCGAGAAGTTCTGCTTTTTCCGCAATGTCGCCTACGTCTATTCCGCTTGTATCCTGGAACCATATGATCGGCACTCTGTCTCTTGAGCAGAAGGTCACGAATTCGTTCATCTTCACAAGGCCCTGACGGTACAATTTGCCGCCAATGCCTGGATAATCCGCGTATTCCGGATAGCCCTTGGGAAGAATACCCTGGCGGTTACCTATAACAGCCATTAAAAATCCGTCTACCTTTACTAGGCCTGTATAAATTTCTGGGCCGTAGTCTGGGCGGTATTCCATATGCTCACTGTTATCCACAAGACGTGCAAGTATTTCGTCGAAGTTGTATACTTTTTTCTGTTCAAACTGAATTAGTTTATATATATCTTCAGAAGAAAATTTTGGTTCAGCCGGCTTTGCTACACGGAAGAATTTTGGATTATAGCATGGGACCTCTTTCATATATTCTTTAAGTCCGTCTAAAACGCCTTTTTCTTCTTCATATACATAGCGGAAAAATCCTGTTTCGTTATAATGAACTTTTGGTGTGCCTGGAGGATTGCTTTTAAAATGTCTTGTTTTGTCAATAAGGTCTTCTACGTATGCGTTATCGAATTCACCTTTGGGTGCCATACCGCTTACTATGCCGGCGCCCCCGACTGCTATATTGCAATTTTTATGCGCAAATAATATCGTGGGGCTGATGCCCTGATATCCGCCGCCTGCCGGGTTTGTGCCGTAAATCCCTGCCAGTACGGGAATACCTAGCTGGTTTAGCTCAGCATGCCTGAAGAACGGAGTGCCGGATCCGCGCCTGTTGGCATAAAATTTCTCCTGCTCGTCCAGTTTGACGCCGCTGCAGTTGACAAGCCATACGAGCGGCAGATGAAGTCTTTTTGCCATATCCGTAACGCGCAGAATGTTATCGGACTGTCCCGGCACCCATGCGCCTGCAAGCACTTTATTGTCAAAACCGATTATTACTGCCCACTTCCCGGATATCTTACCCAAGCCGTCAAAGACGTTGTTCGTTCCTTCTTTATTGTCGGCCGGATTGTATAAAGTATGCAAAGGGCACCATGTACCCGGATCAACAAGGTATTCAAGACGCTGCCATACCGTCATTTCTCCGCGTTCATTTATTTTTTCTTCGGGCATACCGGCTTTTTTCGCTTGTGCCACAAGAGCGTCAATGCCGGCTTCGACTTCCTTTATCTGTTTTACGTTTTCTTCAGCTCTTTTAATCTCGCCTTCTTTTAAAGCCCGGCCGAAATCATCCATTTTTTCGAAATATGGTCTCATTATTAAACTCCTGAATCGATTTTAGTATATTCATTACTGATTTAGCAATAGAAGAGAAGCTTGTGCTTCACTTCTATTGCTCTGGAAAAAAGTAGTGAATACCGGAATAAATAACTATTCTATGACAGCAAGAATGTCATCTGCTTCAATATCCTGATTTTCCTTTACTTTTAATTCTTTAACTGTCCCGCCACATGGAGCGTATATCGGGGTTTCCATCTTCATGGCTTCAATAACGAATATCTCGTCATCTTCACTGACTTTTGCGCCTTGTGAAACTAAAACTTTAATTAACTTTCCTGAAAACGGGGATAAAACTTCCATAATTTACACCTCAAATTATTATTTATTAATATTTTTAAATACTTTAATCTGCTATTTATTAGCTTTTCTGATTCCAAGTTGGTCCAGAGATACAATGGTTTTGCATGTATTTGCCGAACCTTCAACCATCGGATAGGCCGGGGCGTCTCTGTAAAATCTGGCTAAAGGATATTCTGTAGAATATCCATATGAACCCATTATTCTCATAGCGTACACAGAAGCCTTTTGTGCTACTTCGCCTGCCAGGTATTTTGCCTGTGCTACTTCAAAAGTGTTCCCAAGCTGTCCGTTGTCTTTTTGACATGCAGCCTTGTAAACCATTAAGCGCGCTGCTTCAACTTCGCAGCTGATCTGCGCTATCATATCCTGAATCATCTGGAACTGGCCGATCGGCTGACCGAACTGTTTTCTTTCCATTGCATAAGCAGTCATCGTGTCAAGGCATGCCTGTGCTAAGCCTACTCCGCCTGCCGCAGCCGATAGTCTTGTCTGGTTGAGTGAACCAAATACTATCTTTGCCCCATCGCCGGGTTTACCAAGAAGATTTTCCTTTGGAACCTGAACATTATCCAAAAATACTTCACCAGTAGCGCAAGAGCGGGTTCCAAGTTTATCGAGAGCGGTTGTTGAAATTCCCTTCATGGTTTTAGGCTCGATTACAAAAGCGGATAAACCCTTGCCTTTTGCTTCTTTGTCTGTATATGCGTAATATATCAGTACATTGGCTGTGCTTGCATTGGAGATCCATGTTTTTGAGCCGTTTATAATATAATGGTCACCCTTATCAATAGCAGTAGATTTCATTGACATCATATCCGATCCTGCATCAGGCTCTGTTATGCCGAATCCGCCGACATACTCCGCATTTACAAGCTTTTCAATGTATTTCTTTTTTGCAGCATCGGTCCCGTATCTGAAAATGGTAAAAGCGCACCCCAGAGCCTGCATATTAATCTGTACGCGGAGAGAGCTTGAAGCGCGTGAGATCTCTTCAGTGATTATCATAGCAGCAAGCCAGCCCATATTGCTTCCGCCGAATTCTTCCGGAATAACTGTGCCAAACATACCGAGTTCAGCCATGGGTTTTACTACTTCCTCGTAGGGAAAGTAATGTTTTTCATCCCACTCATCAGCAAAAGGCGTGATCTTTTCTGCAGCGAATTTCTGTACTGTTTCGCGAAGCATTTGTAATTCCTCGTTAAGAACAAAATCCATAATCATTCTCCTATAATTATTAAATTTTTTTATGTTATATTAAGAAAGAAAAATTAAAAAATTACTTTCTAATAAAAATGCCTTTTGTAATTTAAAAATACTTTATATGGTATAGCAATTGACAAAAATAGGCTGGAGTTTTTAAAATCCGCCTGATGATCGATGCAAAAAGATATGAGAATGCTGTTTGTTAAGTAAAGAAATAACTGCTAAACATCAAACATTTTATGGTAAACCATTTTTAACAAGCATTTTTTTTATTTTTTTATTATTTTATTCGGGTTAAATGTGTGTTTCATGTGAATAGCTGAACCAATGTTATTACCAAAGAACAGGGAATTGTAATTAGGATGAATTAAATGCTTAAACCCGGCTTTTTGTTCCAATCCGGCAGAAATAACAGTAATTGATTAGTTAGCAAGTCAGCCCGCTCAATGGGTTGGGACATTAAATACCAGAGAAACTAAATATGAGATGAAATGCTTTATAATAAGATTTAGTTTCTTGTAAGAACATGAAAGTTATTTGTAATATAGCGTAAAGGAGGATATATCGATTGGAAGATGAAATAATTAAAAAAAGGACGCAGGAAACAGCAAAAAAACTTTTCGGCAAAGGTATAAAAATGGATCCGCCATACCTGACATGGCGCGAATTTAACAGGGACCTTGCCGGCGATTTCTCGAAATTTATTACGGGGAATCTGTATTCCAGGACTGTGCTTACTTTACCCGAAAGGCAGATGGCAGCATGTGCTATGCTCGCAGCTCTCAGAGCAACGGATGAATTAAAGCTGCATGTAAATGCTGCTTTGAACGTTGGCTGTGACCCGGAAAAATTAGCTGAAATATTTTTTCAATTAGCTCCATATGCAGGTATGCCTTCCGTAAACGAAGCTCTTACGGTTTATCGTGAAGTTCTGAAAGAGCGAGGTGAATGGCCCATATCAGAAAAGAAGTAAAAGAATCTTTTTTGAAGGAGTTTCATCTGCATTTCCTGCGGGTTTTATAAGTACTATAATATTTTCGTTGTCCATCTGGAATATATTGTTGACTATGAAAATATATCCGCTGTAATTGTGCATTTAATTAATATATTATACAGCTATCAGCCATATTTTTGTCCGATTAAAAATGACTGGTTAAGCACTTAGCAATATTATTATTAAAAAATCAAAGAAAAAAAGATGGAGGTTGAAATATCAATTTATGTCAAGAATTTATAATTTTGCTGCAGGGCCTTCTATTCTTCCGCTGCCGGCACTTGAAGAAGCGGCAAAGAAGATGGTGGACTATGAAGGCACTGGCATGTCACTGGTTGAGATGAGCCACAGGGGGAAAGTATATGACAAGGTTCATAAGGAAACAGTTGCCATGGCCAAGGAGATCCTTTCGATCCCGGACGATTTTACTGTCCTTTTACTGCAGGGAGGAGCAACCCTTCAGTTCGGAATGATCCCTATGGCATTTTTGAAAAGCGGTATGACAGCAGACTATGTAATAACCGGTTCATGGGCAAAGAAAGCCTTAGATGATGCAAAGATAATCGGCAAAGTCAATGTTGTATGGGATGGGAAAGCAGATAATTATATAAAGATACCGGCTCTAAGCGAGCTTAAATTTTCCGGAAATGCGGCATATGTCCATATCTGTTCCAATGAGACTATCGGGGGCATTCAGTGGCAGGAATTTCCGGATACAGGCAATGTGCCTCTAATCGCCGACATGTCCTCGGAAATAATGTCGCGTACATTGCCCTGGGATAAGTTTTCAATGATTTATGCAGGAGCGCAGAAGAATCTGGCTCCGGCAGGTATGACTTTTGTAGTAATCAGAAAAAGCTTTCTTGAAAAGGCAAGGAAGGATTTGCCTGTCTATTTAAGATATGATGTTCATGCGGGTGATGATTCTCTTTACAATACCCCTCCGACTTTTTCAATATGGATGGCAAATTTGAATTTTAAATGGATTAACTCTATCGGCGGAATGAAAGAGATTGAAAAACGAAGAGATGAGAAGGCCAAATTTGTTTATGATATTATCGACGGGAGTAAGGGGTATTACAGATGCCCTGTCGATGTCAACTGCAGGTCCAAGATGAATATTGTATGGAGGCTCAAAACAGAGGATCTGGAAAATTCGTTTATTTCGCAAGCGGAAAAGGCCGGGCTATCCGGACTTAAAGGGCACAGGTCTGTAGGCGGATGCAGAGCTTCTATTTATAATGCAATGCCTGTTGAAGGAGCAAAGGCGCTCGCTGACTTCATGAACGACTTTATGAAAAAGAACGGATAGAATTTGTATCCGGATTTTGCATTGCATTTATACCTGTAATTGATAGGAACAATTATAAATAATTTAATTGCTTAATGTTGAACACTATGGCCAAAACCAATATTGAGGATAGTCGTAAACCCTGGGGATACTATGATGTCCTGTCAGACGGGAAGGATTATAAGGTTAAAAGAATAACAGTCCATCCGGGCAGGCGGCTTAGCTATCAGTGTCATAAAATGCGGGATGAGCACTGGTTTGTTGTCATAGGTGCTGGTATAGTTACAATGGACGGCAAAGAAACGGAATTGAAGGCAGGGCAGTCGGTCAACATAATGAAAGGCATTGCCCACAGAATCAAAAATATCGGCCAAGATGATCTTGTCTTTATTGAAATTCAGACAGGTGATTACTTCGGCGAAGACGATATAGAACGGCTTGAAGATGATTTTGGAAGAGTCTAAATTTAAAATAATTTATTTCGGAGGGCTTAAGACTGATGATAAGCGTTACAGATTTATCAAAGAATTACGGCGAAGTCCGCGCTGTGAACAATATTTCTTTTACAATTAAGACCGGCGAGATCACAGGACTTCTCGGACCTAACGGCGCTGGAAAATCCACGACACTTAGAATGCTTACCTGCTATCTTAAACCTACATCGGGGAGAATCTGTGTCGGAGATTACTACGCGGACGAGGATCCGGACGGAGTCAGAAGCATAATCGGCTATCTGCCGGAATCCGCGCCGATCTACGGTGACATGATAGTATACGATTACCTGGATTATATAAGGAGTATACGCGGTATTGAAAAAAGCAGAATTAAGGAAATTGCGGATATATGCGGACTTAATGAAATGATGCACAAGAATGTTTCCGATCTTTCCAAGGGATACAAACAGAGGGTTGGGCTCGCTCATGCGATGATATCTGATCCGGATATACTCATCCTGGATGAACCAACCAGCGGGCTTGATCCGAACCAGATTATTGAAATAAGAAAGCTAATCAAAGAGATAGGCAAAGAGAAAACGGTTATACTCTCAACGCATATACTCTCGGAGGTCGAAGCTACCTGCGATAGGGTTATCATTATAGATAAAGGCGAAATTGTAGCTGATAACCGTACTGCTGAATTAAAAGCTTCGCAGGGAACAGCTTCTAAAATATCCATAAAAGCTGCCAATGTAGACTTCGATTCTTTAAGCAGCGCATTAAGGAATATAAAAGGAGTAAAAGACGTTGCAAGGGGAGACGATAAAGAATTAACATCTGCGGTAATTCTCGCTGCAGCTGATGAAGAAATAAGGCCGGAGATATTTAAAATGCTGAGCGATAAAGGATGGCCGCTTTATGAGATGGTTAAGGAAACCCGTTCACTTGAAAATGTGTTCAGAGAATTAACAAAAGGAGGGAACGATGAGTAATAATAATGAAACAATGCCGGCAAATATAAATAAAAAATTTATACATGTAATTAAAAGTGTTTTTCAAAAAGCTTTTATTATAATGAAAAAGGAGTTAATGTCATATTATTCGACTCCGATTGCGTATATTGTAATCACCGTGTTTTTAGTGGTAACAGGGTGGTTTTTCTTTTCAACATTCTTTATTTTTAATCAGGCGGAACTCAGGGAGTTTTTTAAACTCCTGCCCATAATCTTTTCGTTTATAATTCCTGCTGTTACAATGCGCCTGTTTGCCGAAGAGAAGCACACGGGCAGTTTTGAGATAATAATGACACTGCCCGTCTCTCTTACTGACGTGGTTGTAGGCAAGCTTTTTGCCGGGATAGTATTTACAGCGAGCATGCTTGCTCCTACTCTTATTTATATAGTTTCAATTGCCATAGTAGGGTCACCTGATGCTGGCCCCATGGTCGGCGGTTATTTCGGAGCGGTTCTGCTGGGGGGAGCATTCTCGTCAATCGGCATACTGGCCTCTTCCATCACAAAAAATCAGATAATCGCGTTCATTATAGGCATGATATTCTGCCTCATCCTGACTTTAATCGACAAGTTTTTATTCTTTCTCCCGGCATCACTGCTTAATTTTGCGGAATATCTGAGTGCTGATTATCATTTTAAAAATTTTGCGAAAGGCATAATAGATTTAAGAGATTTAATATACTTTGTTTCTGTTATGGCTATCGGAGTTTTGGGTACAGTCCAGATTCTTGAGGAAAGGAGATAACCGGCCATGAAGATTAAAGAAATATTAAATCTTATAAAAGTATTTTTAATAAAAAGAAACAGGATTATCCTTAATCTAATAATAATTATGTTAGTCAACCTTGTCGGCATTACGCTTAATTTTAAATGCGACTTAACAAGGAACAATGCGTATTCGCTTTCGGAAATAAGCAAAGAGGTTGTTTCCAACCTGGCGGATCCGCTTACTGTTAAAGTATTCTTTTCGGATAATCTGCCTGCTCCGTATAATTCTGTACAGCGATATCTTTATGATCTTATGGAAGAATATGCGGGAGCCGCAAATAATAATTTCAATTATGAAATTGTGGATGTTGAAAAGGAGAAAGATAAAGTATCTGATTTCGGTATAAGCCCCATACAGGTAAAGGAAATTGCGAGCGATCAGTTAAAATTCCGAAATGCTTATATGGGCCTTACTCTTGTACACGGTGATCTTATTGAAAAGCTGAATTCAATAACTGAAGCCGACGGCCTTGAATATCGTATTACCACTGCGGTAAAAAAGATGACAGGCAAGATGAGTATTTTAAGCAGTCTTGACCATCCGATAAAGATTACGCTTTATGCGAGCAGCAATCTGCCTATTTCCGGCAATCAGAACTTAGAGAAAAAGGTAGCGGACATTGTAAAGAAGGCAAACGAAGAAAACTATAATAAGCTGGAATTTCATTATGTTGACAGCGTGAAAAACAATGAGGCGCTGAAAATAGCCGAAGGCTATGGAGTTGTAAAATTGAAGTGGCCGGCCATGCGTACTCCTGAAGGCCAGGTTGTTAAGAGCGGCGAAGGGCTTATCGGCCTTGTTGTCGAGATCGATGATAAGTTCGAAGTTATTCAGCTTCTTTCAAGATCAATATTCGGTCAGTACATGGTGGGGAACATGGAAGGCCTGAAAGAAAGCCTCAATAAGGCTATTGACAATGTCATCAATAATAATCCAAGTATCGGCTATGCAATAGGTCATGATGAAAGAAATATTAACGATTCCGAGGAGGGAGCCGGTAACTTTAAATCCATGCTTTCGGATATGTATGATCTTAAGGACGTTGATCTCAGTAAGGATAATATTCCTGAAGATATTAACACTCTGGTAATAAACGGCCCAAAAAGCGAATATCCTGAACATGAACTCTTTAAGATTGACCAGTTTATCATGAATGGAAAATCCATTCTTTTCCTTGTAGATTCCTTTCAGGAGATCAGGGATCCCCAATTCAGCAGGTTCGGCGGCGGAAGGCCGTTCGTACTTCCAATTAATAACGGTATTGACAAACTATTGTCTCATTACGGCGTTACAGTAAACAAGGACATTGTGCTTGATCAGAAATGCTATAAATCAACACAGCAGGATTTAGGATCAATGGATATATATTATGTTCCTTTAATACAGAATGAAGGACTTAATAAAGATAATGTAATAACCGGTTCTTTAAAGACCATGCTTTGGCCCAAGGGATCTTCTGTAACGGTTAATCAGGAAATAGTCAAGGAAATGGGTATTAAGGATTCTATACTTGTTGCCTCGTCAGACAACAGCTGGCTTATGCAGGGAAGAATAGACTTTATGCCTTTCGGTATGAGTCCGCCTGCGGATAAATCGCAGATGTCAAAACGCAACCTTGCTGTGCTGCTGGAAGGACAATTCGAGAGCTATTTTAAAGGAAAAGCAAAACCGGCAGAACCTGCGGGTAAAGAGAAAAAAGCCGGAATGAAGGATCCGGCGATTAAAGCGTCCGAAGTAATCGAGAAAGCCTTAAAGCCGGCGAAGATAATTGTTGCGGGCTCTTCTGAAATTTCATTGTCAAACATAGTGGAAAAGGACGGGAAATCCCTGAACGCTGTATTTTTACATAACGCGCTGGATTATTTATCAGGCGACGACAAAACTCCCGTAATGAGGAGTAAGGGTATTGACTATAATCCTCTGAAAGACAAGGGCGAGAACATTAAGATATTTATCAAACTCTTTAATATCGCAGGTCTGCCGATCTGTGTTATACTTGTCGGAATAATTGTATGGAGGATGAGGGAAAGAAGAAAAAAGAGAATAATGGAGGACTTTTCCAGATGATGAATTTTATAAATGCCGTTAAGGAATTGAAAAACAGAAGAATAATTGTAAGCCTTGGGATTATTGTTGTTCTTGCGCTTATTCTTTTGCTGTCAGGAAAAGATAAGAGATCTGGGGATATTCCAAAGATCAAGTCGTTTGACACTGCAGACGAGATAATTATCGCGAAGAGCAGTAAACAGATAAAATTATATAAGAAAGATGATAAATGGTTCATCGATGAGCAGGCTTATCCCGCGGACAAACATATTTTAGAGAAGTTCGAGAAGGATTTGAAAGAGCTCGATATAACGGATTTCATTACAAAGGAGCCGTATCTCGCAAAATATGAACTTAATCCCGAGAAAGCGGTCAGGGTTACTGCCAGCAGCAAGGGAAAAATACAAAGGGATGTTTTAATCGGGAAAGCGAGCCCTACTTTTCGGAGCGCTTACATCAAATTTACGGATGATCCCAGAGTATATCTTGCGAGCGGCAATCTTTCGGATACTTTTAATAAAAGTGTCGGCGATCTGAGGGAAAAGCAGATTTACAAAGTGGAACGTGATGAGATCGTTTACTTTGAACTTTTATACGGCGGCAAACTCAGCTTTGAAAAGAAAATAGAGGAAATAGAAGAAGAGGCTGATTCGCAGGATACAAAAGAAAATGATAAACAGGAGGAAAAAAAGACAACAAAAGTTGAGACGTGGATATGCAGAGAATACAGGAATACTGCGATTGATAAAAACAAAGTAGATTCTTTTGTAACATCCTTCGGTACAATAAATGCGGATTCGTATCCTGATGTTAAAAAAAAGGAAGTTAAGGAACTGGTTTGCCTTATAAAAGCGAAAGCATACAATAAAGATATTGAATTAAGGATACATAAAAAAGATAAAGAAAATTATCTTTGCACATCTTCCGAATCGCCGTATGTTTTCACGCTTCGCGAGGGAGATGCTAAAAAGTTTTTTAAAAAATTAGCTGACTTTAAACAGAATGCTGCTAAAAAAATAAAGTCAGATTAATACTTCTGTTTTATCTATCAAATAAATTAGCGCAAAGAACGCAATGTTTATCAGGGGAAAATATATTTTGGCGTTCTTTGCGTTACAAATTAGCCTGATCTGCCGGAATCACCAATATATCCAAATCAAAATTAATTTTAAAAATATTAAAAAATGATTTGATATTTTTGGAAAGTATGCCTATCTTCGTATATAATTGATATAGTGTTAATATAAACACTTATTCATTGCAAAGGCGCGGTCTCTAAACGCATCTTTCCTCCTTAAATGGAGCGTCCTAAAAGAAAGCGGATATGTTTAATTTAAAAACTCTCCTTAATTTAACGGAAACGCAATGAAAAGCATTCTCTATATTAAACTATCAATGTAGTTTTTGGAACGAAGTTCATTCCCGGCCTTTTACTGATGGTATAATCCGGAATCTTCGCTTTTCATTAAACTAAATATCATATTAAGGAGAGCATAATGAATATTTATGCGGGCAATTTGTCATATGAAGTGACAGAAGAAGATCTTCAAAGCGCGTTTCAGGCTTTCGGCCAGGTTGAATCTGTAAACGTTATCAAGGACAGGTTCAGCGGTGAATCAAGGGGTTTCGGATTTGTTGAAATGCCTTCAAAGGAAGAAGGAAAGGCCGCGATCGAAGGTCTTAACGGCACTCAGATGAAAGGCAAAAGTATTACCGTAAACGAAGCAAAGCCAAAGAGTAATGACCGCGACAGAGGCGGCAGAGGCGGCGGTGGCGGAAGACGCGGCGGCGGTGGCGGCTACGGCGGTGGCGGACGCAGCGGCGGCGGTGGCGGCTACGGCGGTGGCGGAAGAAGACGCTACTAAGTATAATAAATCTGAATCAAACAGACAGCCTGCGGTTTAAAATTCCGCGGGCTGTTTTTTAGCATAACGGTATTTTTTGAATCAAAAGCATTCATATTTTACTGATCTGAGTAAAGATTAATAATTGCTAAACAGTAGAAGAGTGTATCTGGGGCCAGATCAAAAATTTTTTAGCCTGCAAAGGCAGCATCTGAGCTTAGATGAATACCTTCTGAGTATGTGAATAGTGCATCTGATGTTAGATAATTTTTATCTGCCTTAAGATATTATTCGGCTGACTGCAGATATGCTTTGCCAATACGCAGATAATAAATAGATTATAAATTCTGAGAGAGTGCGCGCTATTTTAGCGCTTCGTAAAGCACAATACCAGCCGCGACTGCGGCATTAAGTGAAGCAATATTCCCCTGTAAAGGAATGGCAGCCGTGAAGTCGCATTTTGTTTCCGTGAGATTGCGCATGCCTGTGCCTTCGCTTCCGATTATAATTACAGCCGGCTTGTATTCCTTAAGTCTGTCCAGTTCGAAGCTCCCTTCGCCCGATGTGCCGATTATCCAGAACCCGGCTTCTTTTGCGCTGTCGAGAAATGCAGCAGCATTCGGTACAGTGTAGACCGGAAGGTACGCGGTCGCTCCGGATGAAGTTTTTGCCGCTGTCGGGGTGACGCCTGCCGAATGGTCTCTTGTAAGTATTACGCCGCGTCCGCCAAGAGCTTCGGTGGTGCGTATGATGGAGCCGACATTATGAGGGTCAGTTAGCTGGTCAAGAAGCAGAAGAATGCCTTTCTGCCCGCTGACATTCGCTAGAAAATCCCGCAAATCTGGATTGCCGGTTCTGCCTGCGTCGCTGCCGGCAATTTCAAGAACAACACCCTGGTGTCTTGATGAAGGTTCAAATCTGAACAGGACTTCCTTTTCGCAGAAATAGATTTTTATGTGTTTCTCTTTCGCGCTGTATATAATTGTATCTATAATCTTGCCGTGTGCGCTTTTGGAAACATGGAGAACAGCGTTCCCTGCTTTTATTTGCCGCAGATATTCCAGCACGCTGTTGCGGCCGTAAATTATTTCTTTTTTTTCCACCTTGTGCCGTCTTTGCTGTCTTCCAGGATAATGCCTTCTTTTTGAAGTGTATCCCGTATCTCGTCAGCTTTTTTAAAATCCTTCTTTGCCTTTGCTTCAGCTCTCTCTTTTATAAGGGATTCTATTCTGGCCGGGTCAATATCATCCTCTTTTTTATCCTTATAAAATATAAAACCGAAAACAGAATCTATTCTGTTAATCGCATCAAATATTTTCTGTGCATCGTTTTTAGAAATTTTATTGCTGTCAATGATAGAATTTATATCATGAATATAATCAAAAAACACGCCGAGCGCACCTGCTGTATTCAGATCATCGTCCATTCTATCAGTTAATTTGGAGATAAATTCCATAATAATATTATCAATCTCAGGATTGCTTTGGTTTTCATTCTTTATATCATTGAGCCTTATAATAAAGTTGTCTATGCGTTCCAATGCAGCCTCAGCCTGTTTAAGGCCGTCAAAGGTGAAGTTCAATTGCTTTTTATAATGCGCGGATAATAAGAGATATCTGATAGAACGCGGGGAATAGCCTTTTCCAACAATATCCCTTAAGGTGTGAAAATTACCCAGCGATTTGGACATCTTTGCTCCATCAACCAGCAGGTGCTCCGAATGTATCCAGTAACGCACAAAGCGCTCGCCGTACGCTGCTTCACTCTGCGCTATTTCGTTCTCATGATGAGGGAAGATGAGGTCGACTCCGCCGGTGTGAATGTCTATCGTTCCTCCGAAAATCTTTCTTATCATAGCTGAGCATTCGATATGCCAGCCCGGCCTTCCGCTCCCCAGAGGAGTGTCCCATGACGGTTCACCCGGGGCGGACGCTTTCCATAGCGCAAAATCGCGCGCGTCTTCTTTTTCATAGCTGTCCGTATCATAGCGGAGTCCGCTCTTGATTTCCCGCTGGTCAAGCCTGCTGAGGCGCCCGTATTGCGGGAACTTCGCAATGCTGAAGTAGATAGAGCCGTCTTTCCTGTATGCAATATCTTTCTCTTCAAGCCGTTTTAGAATGTCGGCCATCGCGTCAATAGACTCAGTGGCTTTCGGCATTTCATCCACAGGATGTATGTTAAGGCTTTTAATATCTTCGAGAAATATTTCCGTATATTTCTCCGTATATTCTTTTAAAGTAATGCCGTCCTTTTTTGCGCCAGCAATCGTCTTATCGTCTACATCTGTTATGTTCATAGCGTGACGGACTTTAAAACCGCGGAATTTCAGGTATCTGTTCAGGAGGTCGTTAAACACAAATGTTCTGAAATTTCCAATATGCGCGTAGCTGTACACGGTAGGCCCGCATGAATAAATCGTAACAGGAGGATAATCGCTGATTATTTCTTTTTTAATGCCGCCGGGAATCAGTTCCTCGGTTAAACCTGAAAGAGTATTGTGTATTTTTAAAGCCAAAATTCTTTAACTCCTTTTAGATGGAAATAAAATTTGAATAATGCGAAAATGTGCTGGTTTTTATGCAGAGAATACAAAGAATACAGATTTGCCCTATCTATGATTTTTCACTGCCGTCATCATTTAGCAATGTTTCTTCGACTTCAGTGTATTTGGCAATTATTTTTTTCTTATCTTCAACAGGTTCTTCTGAAGGTTCAATATCGGGTGCGCTTACCGGCTCATAATAGACTGTATCCGGCGATGGAATCAGCTTTTCAACATCATCAGGATTTGTTTTATGATATGCCAGAAGCAGGTGAAGTTTCCGTATGTATTTTACCAGTTCTTTAAGTTTGCTGTTTTTTTTGTCGATTGTCTCTTTTGCATCTGCAAGGAGCTGTTTTAATATTTCATTCTGTTTTTTTAATCTTGCCTGAAGATCCAGTACGGTATCATAATATTCCTTGTTGACTTTTTGAAAATCAAATCTGGCAAGGACGATTTCATCTTTATTTTTATCCTTATCGATTTTTTCCATGATGTCATCGAGTTCTTTTGCGGAAAAGAGATCGTTAGTGGATGTTTGTATCCATTTGCGCCCGTCTTCATCAGTAAACTCGGTTAGGTCAGGAATATCTTTATTTGATTTTTTAATTGATAGCATAGTTTATTTTCTTCGGATAAATAGTTGTCCGAGTTAAAATTGTCAATAGAATCTTATTCATATTATCGAGTTTGTAAAGTAAAATCTTGACATTTATTGCTTATGATTATTAAAGTCGTTAAGTTAATAAACAAGGTATATTACTATGTTTTGTCTTTTATTCGAAAATTATAACTAAATTTATACATTTCAGGAATAATAAGTGGATATTAATAAAAAAGTAACAAGTACATTTAAGTCTCTCGGCGTTCTGAAAACAAACGAGCCTTTAAAAAAATATACAAGCTTTAAAACCGGAGGCCCGTCTGATATTATAATCTGGCCTAAAAACCGTGATGCTTTAAAGGAGATCATCCTGCTTTCAAAAAATGAATCTTTGCCTGTTACCGTGCTTGGCGGATGCTCCAATCTCCTTGTTGGAGACAAAGGCATAAGAGGCGTGGTGATTATGCTTAACAGTATGAGTAAAATAAAAGGCAGGATAACTATCGAGGACAGCGGATTGATCTATTGTGATGCCGGTGTTCGCAAGGATGAATTCCTCCGTTTTTGCGTTGATGCGGGCTTTTCCGGTATGGAGTTCATGGCAGGGGTTCCCGGCTGCATCGGCGGGGGAATTATAATGAACGCGGGTACAGTCGACGGCAACTTCGCTGACATTATTAGCAGCGTGGTCTGCATGAGCAGTGATGGCGTTGTTTCCATGCAGACTATTGCCAAAGAAGCAGCCGGGTACAGAACAATGGGCATTCCGGACAGGAGCATTGTTCTTGGCGGTTTTTTCAGGCTGCGCAAAGAAGAGAACAGAAAGAGCGTAAAGGAAAAGATCGAAAGTATTCTGCGCGAAAGAATGCAGAAGCATCCTTTGGATTATCCTTCGGCGGGTTCCGTTTTTAAAAATCCGCCGGGCCATTCCTCCTGGAAGCTGATTGATGACGCAGGTTTAAAAGGCAAGAGTATAGGCGGCGCGCGCGTGTCCGAACTTCATACGAATTTTATAATTAATGCTGAAAAAGCAATGTCACGGGATATAGTTCAATTGATTGATTACATCAGAGAAACTGTATTTCTTAAGTTTAATATTTCTCTCGATCCGGAGATAAGGATCATAGGCGAGTTTTGATACTACCATTTTTTTCTCAGGTTTAAATACATATTGTACTGGCTTTCTCCGTTTGAGAAGAGATAGTCCCTGCCGAAAAAGATATTAAATTCGAACTGATCCAGAAAGATAATATGTCCTGCAATACCTGCCACCAAACCGTTCTGATATCCTGTCAGGTCATAACCCGATCCTTCAAAACGGGTGAGATCCGTAAAGAGACCAAGATGATATACATCCCTGTAGATTGAAAATTTGTATTCATTAGAAAATTTAAGTATATTTCTCGTATGATAACTCTTTCCCATGAATCCCTTGAAGTCCGCATCTGATACAGGGTATTCATGATAGAAAGGAGGTCTGTTCCAGAGTTTTGCAAACTTTAAATAAAATATGTAAAGATCAAGGTTTTTAAATTCTATAATACTATCGCATTCTATATTAACTTCATGAAAATATTTCTTGTTTGTATAATAATTGTACATTGCTTCAAATTTCTGCTTTTTCGTTTTTTTTAAAGTCCATGGCCTGATATCCAGTTTTATTCTGCTCTCAAAAATCGCCCATGTTTCATTGTGTTCGTCAATCTTGGATGCATACTGCGAATCCTTCTCGGTTTTTGGGGTAAATATTAATACACTTTCTCCTCCAACTCCTTCATATATGTGTAAATTTTTCAGCACGGTAATTCCAGGGGCAAATAAACTTCTTAATTTTAAATAGTTATAGTTTGTAATGCCAAGATCTTTCCGCGAAGATCTTGAGTAATAGGCAGATGCCGATATCATAGGTGTAAAGTAATTCTTTATAGGCGAAAAATGATACTCGGAGGAAGCTTCCATGAATGTCCATCTGGGAGGATTTTTAAATTTAAGATCAAAACCATAATAGATCCCGATCGATGACTCGAATATTAAAAGGTCCCTTTTATATAAACAGGATGGAAGCGTGTATTCCAGATTAGGTATAAATCCTCTTGAGTAGCTTGTTTTAATCCCATAGGATAATGTAGCTGTCGTTGTTCCGGATTTTCTTATGAATTCAATTTCGAGATTATATCTGGAAGTGTATTCGTTGAATAACGGTATCCTGACTGTGCCCAATCCCGGGATAATAATTTTGTCATTTAATTGAAAAAAGGATTCATCTCCTTCGGTAATAGGTCTTAAAGAATAAGTTATATCCGTGAATCCGTATTTCTTTTTAACTCTTGCAATCTCTTTTACAATTGCATATTTGTTGTAGATCCGTTTTTCGAGTTCGAATTCGTACTTCATCTTAATAGTGTCAATTGTGTCGAGCTTTTTAAAGATAATTTTTCCGATCTGGCCTTCATCGACGAAAATAATTATTCTGTCATTGTCCTCCTTAACCAGATGTATCTTCACTAAAATATAGCCGTTTTTATGATAAAAGGCCGTGATCTTTCCGGAAACAGATGCGAAGTGGTTTGTCTCACGCGTTAATGCATTAAAATTTATTGTGTCTATCAGAAATTTTTCAGAATAAATTTTCAATCCGGCAATTTTAATGTCTTTAAATTGATTTTCACTATATGCGTTAGATGACAAAATTAAAAAAAATACAATAATAGGTATTAGTCTTGATATCAATCTGAACTGCCTGTTTTTAATAGTATTAAAAATGGTGCCGAAGGATATAAAAATTTTATGCGGATTTTCTTGCTCGCGTATATTGTAAAAACTGGATAATATTCTTATCAATAAATATTTTTTCAAGCTCAGGAGAAATACAAAGTTCAAGGCTGCCGCCTTCTTTTTCTGTCTTTTGTTTCGCATCAATCAAAAAACCTATAAAAGAAGAGTGAAGATATTTTGTCCTGCTCAGATCAAATGTTATTGTCCGGTTGCATGATGTTTCTTCAAAGCTCTTTACATATAAAGGTACCATTTCGAAAGCGATGTTGATGGGGAATGACCAGGTGTTTTTATTTTTTATCATAAATTTGATTTTAATATTTTTTCTTTACAGTAAACATTGTCGGAATATTTCAAAAAATTTGTTAGAATTAATTCAAAAAATAAATAATTTCAATACGCACTCCGGATTTTTTAAAATAAAATAATAAAAATCTCTTGCAACAAAAGCGATTGTTTAAATAATTTCCATATTTTCAGCATATTGGTATTAAAAATATTTTTTAATCAATAACGCAACTATTATCCGGCATTATGTTTAAGAAAAGTTATTTATGAATTATGATGAAAAGAGAGGCCTCCTGCTTAAAGGGGAGGTAATTGCCGATCTCGAGCATTTGAGAAAACTTTTCATAATGCCCGATTCCCCTGATAAGTTTATAGAATTCGGCAATGAGCTTCTTAATCTTATTCATAGCTTTTTCCAGGATAAAGGCGGTATTCACAGTGCCATCTCGCTTCCGGAACTTGCAAAAATATTTTCAGATACCAATCTTCCTAAATATCCCCATTTATTAAAAGATGTTCTTTCGGAAATTAAGAGTAAAGTTATTGCTCATTCGGTTAAGGTCGGAAATCCGTATTATATCGGGCATATGACAAGCGCAATCCCGTATTTCATGATATTGCTTGAGATGATAATAGCTGCTTTAAATCAAAACCAGGTAAAGATTGAAACAGCCAAGGCTTCATCTTTTGTTGAACGTGAATTTATCGCCTGGATACACCAGCTTGTTTTTAAAAGGACAGATTCCTTTTATAAAAAGAATATCCAGAATTACAAGATTGCATTGGGCAATATTACTTCGGACGGGACAATAGGCAACCTTACCGGGTTATTGGTGGCGAGGAATAAAGCCTTCGCCGCGAATGACCGGTTTCCTGGAATCCGGAAAGCAGGTTTTTATGAAGCCATGCGTTACTACAAATACAGGAAAGCTGTAATACTTGTTTCGCGCAGAGGCCATTATTCAATAGATAAGATAGCAAGGACAATCGGCATTGGACAGGACAATGTGATCAGGGTGCCTGTGGACTCAATGAATAAAATTGACATTAAAGCTTTACAGCAAACCATGGGTGAAATTAAACAATTCAATGATGCAAATGATGAAAAAATAAAAATTATATCCATTGTAGGTATTGCCGGAACAACAGAGACAGGGAACATTGATGATCTTGTAGAATTAAAAAAGGCTGCAGATGAGACCACGTCCCATTTCCATGTTGATGCTGCTTGGGGAGGAGCTGTTCTTCTGGTCGATGACTATAAGTATATGCTAAAAGGCATAGAACGCGCAGATTCGGTTACTTTTGATGCGCATAAGCTTTTATATTCACCGCTTTCAATGGGCATGGTTTTATTCAGAAATGAGAAAGATCTCGATAATATAAAGCATTCCTCAAGTTATGTTTTACGGCCGGATTCGGTCGATCAGGGCAGATTTACTGTTGAAGGATCCAGGCCGTTCTCATGTCTGAAACCCTGGGCAACATTAAAGATAATGGGTACCGAGGGATTTAGACTGCTTTTCGGATTGGCTTTTAAGCACACTAATACAATAAAGAATTTAGTGGATAAACATGAGAATTTTGAAGCCATGTCCACTCCCGAGCTTTTTATTTTTACTTACAGATTTGTACCGGGGGAGATAAAGGAAAAGCTGAATTTATTGATGAGCAGAATTGAACAGGAACCGGATAAATCCGGGGCCGCACGCCAAAAAGTAAGAAAGATTAACAATATGCTGAATACACTCAATGTCGAACTTCACAGATATTTAAGGGAAGAAGACAACAGCTTCGTATCAAGAACAAGGCTGGAATCCACGAGGTATTATCCTCAAAAGGTGGTAGTGCTTCGAAGTGTTACAGTCAACCCTTTGACTACCGATGAAATTATCAAAGAAATTATTGATGAGCAGAATACGCTCGGAATACGTATTTATAAACTGCATTTTGCAAATAATTTTTTAAAGCTTTCTTAAGAATAGTCCGTTTAATTACCGAAGTACAAATTTAATTAATTCTGTTAACTTTTAAAAATACCAAATGGTTTTAAGAAATGTTCTGTTGGTTCTTTTACCTGAAGTTATTTAATCTTTCGGTTCTTCTTTCGTCTCTGCCAACAATGTCCTGCATATGCCTGTATTCAGGTGATTCGATTCCGTATTGAACTTCAGCTGCCATGAGCAGGTATTTATTTTTTAACTGTTTATAATATATAACTTTTTCTTCGGAAATACTCCTGGACTTTTTTGATACAGCCTCCATAAATGCGTAACAGTTTGTTAAATATTTATACGCCCATAGATCTTTCTGCGTTTCGTTATTCAGCAGTATATATCTTTCAAGAATTGGTATGCAGGAAAAATAATTTTGCAGGTCATACTGAGTTGAAACATATACCTGATACAGGCGCACTTTAAAATTTGCCAATTCACGGCTTTCCAGAACAGGTTTTGACTGTATTTCGTCAAGATGATTGATGGCCAGTACAAAATATGTTATTGATCTGGTTTTCGCTTCCTGCTTAAGCATTCTTATCTGTCTTTTTTCCTGATTTTTCCTGTCTACTTCCTGCCAGTACCATTTCTCATTAAGATTTTTTTTATTTTTATTTTTTTCCTCTAATCTTGCCACTTCGGCTTCCATATCTTCCAGTTTATCTAAACCGCTTGAATATTCATCTATGGCAAGTTTAAGTACAATCTCAGAATATTCCTGGCTTAATTTTGAAAGGTCTTTCATTGCCTGAATATACGGCTGGTAATCATTAATCCTCCAGCCGGTAATATCCGTTTCCCAGGATTTTTGTCTGTCTTTTTCCTGAGATACCGCATATTCATTGGAAAATGTAAAAGCAGCGAATAGAATTATAATAGTATAATACCATTTTACCGGTAGTTTACTTTTTATCATAACAGGATTGACCTCATCAATCACATTGATTGCATAGAATGTATTATTCCGTATGGGGATTATAAATTTATATTTATAGCTTTTATATCGGTTAAAGTAAATAAATAATTACTAATTTACTTAATTTTCTTGACAGCATTATGTCTCTTATTATATTTCAGGAATCCCATTAAAAAATTTGGCATTTTTTTAATTCTGCTGAGGCTGGATGAACATCATTAAAACTAATAATATTAAAGTTAAGCCCTGGGAACCTGGGACTAATATCAAAAGTAAATATTGCTTTAGCTGTGATTATACAGGCATTGTGCATGATCCGTATTTTGAACAAATGGGTGCTGAACCGTTAAGTCCGTGCCCAAAATGCGTCTCGAGTGCATGCAAATGCGGAGGGGTACCGCCTTATTATTATTATGATAAAGGCAGAATAGTTCAATGTACATGCCGTGAAATCAATATTAAGATTCAAAAGATAAAGAATATTTATTTAAGATCCGGACTAGATAAAAAATACAGATGGAAATTCATAAATAATTTTGAAGTAATTAATAAAATTACCGAACAGGCGAAATCTGCAGCTTATGATATTATCAGGAGTTTCCCGGATGTCAAAAAAGGTTTATTCTTATGGGGAAATCCGGGTACAGGTAAGACATTGCTTTCTTCGATAATCCTGACCGAACTTGTCACAAGGCATGCTGTTGAAAGTAAATTCGTTAAAATTTCGAGGACATTTTTTAACCGTCTCAAATCCACTTTTAACGAAAGCTCCCCGACTTATGGCGAGGCTGATATCATTGAAAGAGAATATGCCGAAGTTGATGTTTTAGTTATTGATGATTTTGGTGTGCAGAGGGATTCCGAGTGGGAACTAGAAACTCTCTATAATCTGGTGGATGCAAGATATGAAGCGCTAAAATTTACAATATTTACATCAAATAATAATCCTTTTCTGTCATTCAAAGACAAGTCACAGGGAAGAATACTTTCAAGAATTAAAGAGATGTGTAAAATAATGGAAATGTCGGGAGCGGATTACAGGGATAAATTATAGATATGTCTCTTGTATATATTGGATTGGGTTCCAATCTGGGAGATAAAAGAGCCAACCTGGTAAAAGCCCGTGATGAACTATTAAACATAGTTCATGTTGAGATTTTAAAGGAAAGTATAATCGAAGAAACCGAACCGGTTGATTATTTGGACCAGCCTGCTTTTTTAAATCAAATCATTCTTATTAAAACAGAATTAAATCCTGAAAATCTGCTTAAAAAGTTAAAATCAATTGAAAAGAGATTTGGAAGGAAAAAAACAATTCCCAAGGGGCCAAGAATAATTGATCTGGATATTCTATTGTATGATGATTTGATTTTCAAGTCGCACAGGCTGACAATACCTCATCCTGAAATAAAAAACAGAATATTTATTTTAAAACAACTTGTGGAAATAAATCCGTCTTTACTCGATCCTCTGACCGGGAATTGTTATGCTGATTTTTTTAAGAAAAGAACTGATTAAATATTCCTGAGCCGTTTTTCTTCAATCAGTTTGTCAATGGAAAGGTTATGCTTCCTGGCATAGAACACCAGCAAAAGGAAACATAGAAATACAATATCCCTGAATACTAAAGGAAATCCGATTTCTTCTTTTATGCCGAAACGTTCCAATTCAAAACATCCACAGTCAAATGTTTTCCCGCGGTAGATGCTTATAGAGATTATAATAATCCAGAATACCATTAAAAGAACTGAAAGAAAGGACGAGCCTTTTATCCTGTAACCAAAAAGAAGAAACAGCCCGATTATTAATTCGACAAAAGGAAATACGACTGCAGCATACGGCACAAGTATTTCAGGTGAGATATCGTACATAAGGATTGCCCTTCCAAAACTCTCAAGATCAATAGCTTTGAAAAATCCGGAATAAATAAAAAGTGAACCCATAATAATTCTCAGCACTGTAGTTATGCTGTTTCCATAGAGCGTATTGCCTGTAAAGTTTAAAAGAATTTTTTTTATGGTCATTTGTTTTTAATCCCTTCTGCGCCTGATCTTTCTACAGGCATACCCATGGATTCCCATTCATTGATGCCGTTTTTAATAATATAAATATGTTTTGAATATCCCATGCCGATAAGTGTTTCAGCCAGTGTCTGCGAAGACCCGCATGAAGCTCCGTCGCAATATATTACTAATTCTTTTGGTCCGGAAAGGTTTTCAAAATTTTCCTGCATTTTTTTTGCGGATATTGAAGACATCACTGCCGGGATATTTATTGCTCCAGGTATGCGTGATATTCCGAATTCATCGGCCTGTCTTGAATCGATGAATAAGGCTATCATGCCTTCTTTTTTAATCTTTGCTTCTTCGCTGGAAATATAGATTATATTTTTACTTTTTTGAACACTGGTGCTGATAAAAGAAAATCCTTTGGGATGGAATAAATTTACTCCAAAGCCTACTATTATTGACAGGATGATAATACTTGCAGCATCTTTTATTATAGATGATAATTCTTCCTGCTCTACTTTAAATATTTTTTCCAGGATTTTTTTTAACATTATTTAAACTTTAATTTTTTATAATATTCTTTCACTTTATAAGTATATTCATCAATTAGGTTCCGAATAAAAGGATCTTCTTTTGATAACGGCAGATGAGGAAGCCTGAATGAATTCCGGATCATCTTTACACTGCTGTTTAAAGATAGTTCCAGTATCCCGATCCTGGCTCCGTCAGCGCCTGCCTGTACAATCAGCGGATTGTTTTTGTCCGGCTTATTGATAAGTGTCTGCGAGTGGCCGCCGATAATCAGGTCTATGGATTTTAATTTTGTTACGAGTACGATGTCTTCTTCATAACCGGAATGTGAAAGGAGAAAGATATGTTTAATTCTATTATTTTTTAATGCATCAATATCAGCATTAATTTCTTTAGCCTGATCGAGAACTTTAATTCGTTTTGTTATTTTTTCCGGATAGTATTTAAAGGCTGTTTTCGATATTGTTCCGATTACGCCTATTTTTATATTATTTTTCTCAAGGATTTGAAAACGATTGAATAGTGGTTTCCATTCATTGCCGTTTTTAATCAGAATATTGTTGCAAACAAAAGGCAATTCCCTGGAATATTTAACAGTGCTTTCAATGCCGCCCCGGAACTCCTGATCCCCGACTGCTATGGAATCGTAGCCCATATGCTTATAAGCTTTAATTAAATATCCCGCAAGCAGTTCGTCGGATTCGGGGGCAAGGAAGTCGCCTGTTTCAAAGAGAAAGACATTCTGAAATGAGGATTTAATATTTTTTATCTCTTCTGCTCTTGTTACAAGCCCGCCGTTTGGATTTTCTTTGCAATGGCAGTCATCGAAATGGCCGTTAAGAGAATTTGTGTACACAACGGTAATCCGCTCCTGAGAAAATGTATTCATTGTGTAAGCAGCAATAATCAACGTTAAAACGCAGAATAAAAAAATTTTTCTAATTATTGATTGGCTTTCCATTCCCAATAAATTTTATCTTAAATGTGTTTTTGTCAATTATTTTGTAAATTTTTTGTTTAATGAAAATTTCCAGCAGATCTTTGTCTATTCTGTTATTTTCAGCTTCTTCCTTCAATATTTTTAAGGCAGTGGAATGATCAATTGCTTTTTTATATGGCCGGTCTGCTGCTATGAGAGCATCGTAAATATCCGCGATTGCCATTATTCTTGCCTGAACCGGGATTTTATCTCCCCTGATTCCTTTGGGATAACCTGATCCGTCGAGCATCTCGTGATGGTAAAGCACGATTGCAGGAATATTTTTATATTCAGGTGGCCACGGGATTTTACTCACGAAATTATATGAAAGAACTACATGGTTATGAATTTCTTTTCTTTCTATGGAATTCAGGCTTCCTCTTTTTATCTCAAGATTCCGTCTTTCATTTTTTGTAATAAGATTTATTCTGTTTCCGTCTATGTCGAAAAGCTTTATTCCTTTAATTTCCTTCTGAATTTGAGATAAAATTTGCCTCGGATCTTTTTCGGTTATACTGGGTTCGTTCAATAAAGTGATTCTGTCTTTTATCCGGATTATTTTTTTAAGTTTTTCTTCTTTTTTATGTTCTAAATCAGCAATAACTTTTGTTATTTTTTTTTCAGCTTGTCCTGTCTGTTGAAAAGTATAACCCAGTTCGATGAATTTATAAAGGTAATTAAATTTTAATATCAGGTTTTCGAATTCTTTTTGATAAAGCTTCTTCTCTTTTTTAAATATATTAATATCGATATAGACTTTTCCGAAATCATGCAGTAAAGCAGCGAACTCCAGTTCCTTGATTTCGGTGTCTGAATATTTTATATCCTTAAAGCGGCCGCTTTTTTTACCGCTGATTGCCCTTGCCATTTCTTTGCAGATTTCCGCTACCCTGAATGAGTGTCCGGATGTTGCAATATCCCTGGACTCAACTGCGGTTACCGAGGCTTTAATGAATTCTTCGAACTGATTCTGGATCTGTTTAATCATTCTGTTGTTTTCAATTGCGATCGCCGCCTGGCCGGCAACCGATTCCATTAAGCTTTCATATCTGGAATCAAACGGCACAACGAGCCTGTTGAAATCTTCAGGGGTTTTCAATTTGATGCCGAATGCTTCGCTGCCGTTTTTAATTCTGCAGCCGGAAGACTGTTTGCTGTTTATCAGCTGTATAACTCCGATGATCTGATCAATATGATTTCTCATCGGAACCACAAGCATAGACCTGCAGATGTAGTTTGTCCGCCTGTCAAAGGAGATATCAAATGAATAGGGAGCTTTTTTGGGGATGTTGTATGCATCGGGTATATTCAGTACTTCTCCTTTTGTAGCTACGTAGCCTGCAATTGAATTCTTGTTTATGGATAATGTAAATTCTTCCATGGGAAGCTTTCTGTTGAAAGTATGGGAATATTTAAATCTTAAATATTTTTTTCCGGCTTCGTTCTCTTCTGTAATATAAATACTGCCCGCATCTGCGCATGTTATTTTTTTACTTATCATAAGAATATTTTTCAGGAGTTCATCCGGGTCTTTTATTGTGGAAAGAGACTTTCCGATATTGATTAAATCTTCCTGGTCCTGCTTCATGTCCTGCAATGTATATATGCTGTTGTTGATCTGAGTTTTGTATTTATTAAATCTGTCAATATGCAGAAATGCCTTCTCTACAAGAAGGTCGAATTCCTGTGAGGAGATACGCGAAGTTTTTATATCGGAAATATGCTGCAGCCTGTTCTTTCTGATTAATTTTAAATCTTTTTCTTCGCCGGCAACAATGATTTTATACATCAGTTCATTGTAATTATATTTGCCGGTTAATATTTCACTTATATTTTGAAGTTCATTTATATGAATAAAAATCACGGCATATGATGTTTTGCTTGTTGTATTAGTTTTTAAAATATTTCGGATAGTGGAGCTGATATTTTTTGATAAAATTATATTTTTTGATATCTTCTCAGGCAGGGTTATATTGTTTTTAATGCTGTTTGATATAATTATATATTTGTTCATGCCGCTATTTATCTTATTATACTTATAGCGTATTTTTAAGACGATTTTTATTAACTCAACTTTCTTAAAAGAATTTTATTATAGCATCTTTCTAACAAAAGAAGCAATAAATATTATATTTAATATTTTAATCCGACTTTTTTCTTGACCTCATCCAGGGTTGCTTTTGCGATTATTCTTGTTTTTTCAGCTCCCATCTGCA
>JAFGSG010000141.1 GCA_016934735.1 Spirochaetota bacterium
GGGCAACACCTGTTCCCATTCCGAACACAGCAGTTAAGCCTCTCATCGCCGATGGTACTGCATGGGTAACTATGTGGGAGAGTAGGACGTTGCCGGGATTGGTATTATTCAATTTATTAATTTTAAACCCGTGTGAAAAGCACGGGTTTTTTATTGTAATTTAATATTTATGATAGGTATATCCCTGCATAAGTAATCATAGCAAATAAATTGTTTTATAATTCAAAATAGGGTTTTGGGTCGCACACTAAATAGAAACGCTGAATTAATATAAATAGCCGCAGTTTTGCTGCGGCTATAGATAATACACAACCTGATAGTTTAATAATTTTTATTTATTTTGTGACAGCTGTTCCGCTATCAACTTCTTTTCTCAGGTTTTTCTTCTCGACCTGATAAATTATTTCACAGTTATCATCATCATCATAAGTTGATTTAACAATAGTGCCGCCTTTAACGAGACCGCCAAATTCTTTTGAAACAGCAATACCTGTTGAAGCATAGTCTGCTGCTCCTGCAGCACCCTCAAGCCTGGCTCCGACGAATTTTTCAATGATTCTTTTTTGTGCCATGATCTGTGCCGCTTCTTGTGCTGTACCGCGTCTTTGGATTTTATTTGTCAATCCTTCTTTTGGAACTCCGGTAGCAGTAACTCTGAATATATCCGGGCTTACCCATCCTTCTGATACAAAACTTTCTCCTTTAACTGCTCCACCCATAGAACCAGAACCGCCTCCACATGCTGTAAAAACCAATGCAACAGCTAAGAGCAGGCATAAGCTAAAGAATCTTTTCATAAAAAATCCTCCTTATTTTTTTGGGGTACCCCCCCTAAATTTTCAAATCCGGGTTATTATAACGGATTTTTAATAAACATACTTTAATAACTCAAACTATTACTTAAATAAGTAATATCGTTTATAGTCAAAGTCAAGTGTAAAAATGATTTTTTTTTAAAATTCAAAAATTATAAAAAGTAAATATTTATGACATAGTAAGTAATTATGTTTAGTTAATAATATTTTTAAAAATAAATGCTGAGTTTTAATTATTATAAATTTCTGAAATTTTTTATGATAATTGAGGTAGAATTGATTAGATATAGAATAACTCTTTTATTGTAATGATTTAATTAAGACTTTATTTCCTATTATTGTTAACCGGTCATAGCAGAACAGCTTTACTGATTCCGGAAAAATTCTATGCTCTTCTTTTAATATTCTGGCAGATAATGATTCGATTGTATCATTTTCGAGTACCGGAACAGCTGCCTGCATAATAATCGGGCCTGTATCTGTACCTTCGTCAATAAAATGAGTTGTACATCCGGTCATTTTTACTCCTTTGTCAAAAGCCTGTTTCTGAGCATTGGTTCCAGGAAAAGACGGAAGCAGGGCAGGGTGGATATTCATTATTTTATTTCTGTATTCTTTGACAAAAAAAGGAGTAAGGACTCTCATGTAACCGGCGGTTACAATGAGATCGGTGTTGTATTTTTTTAACAGGTTAACCATTGCTTTTTCGTGATCTTTCCGGCTGGCAAAAGAGGCCGGATCAATGAAAAATGATTCCATTTTAAAACCATTCGCAATATCCAGCGCTTTTGCATCTTTTGTACTGGATATAAGTATCCCAAGTTCCGCATTTATTTCGCCGGCAATTATTTTTTCAGCTATAGCTTTAAAGTTCGATCCTCTGCCGGATACTAAAAAAGATACGACTTTTTGCTTCATGCTGTCTCCTCTATTTCGTCATGATTAAAAAGTTGAATAGCGACTTTTTCTCCGGCGTTCACTTTCGCTGTGGTTTCCGGAATAATAATGAGACAATTTGCCAGGCTCATTGATCGTAGTACGCCGGAACTTTGATTTCCTGTTGTTGTTACGTATAATTCGTTGTTATTTATTCTAAAATATCCTCTTATCAAATGAACTTTTCCCGGTTCCTTGTATATGGTTTCTTCAAGAAATGCGTTCACTATAGGCTTATTTAGTCTTTTGGCATTCATTAATTTAAGCAATGCGGGCCTTACAAATTGAATAAAAGTGGTAAGGGTTGAGACCGGGTTTCCAGGCAGGCCGAAAATGAGCTTATTATCTTTTTTACCAAAAGTAAAGGGCCGGCCCGGCTTTACTTTTACCCATTCAAATTTAATTTCAATATTAAGAGCAGAGTATATCTCTTTGACAAAATCATATTTGCCCATTGATACTCCACCTGTGGAAATAACTACATCCGATTTAAGGGCTTCTGTGAACTTTATTTTTGTATCATCAATCGTGTCTTTTGCTATACCAAAGTAGTGCGGTACAGCGCCGTATTTTTTGACTTCAGAGTATAAGGTATAAGCATTGCTGTTCCTTATCTGACCGTGTTTTATATTTTCGCCAATATCTACTATTTCATCGCCGGTGGCAATAATTGCAACTGTGGGTTTTTTATATACTTTTACGGTCTTATAATTAAGTGAAGCGAGAAGCCCCAGATCAGCTGATGTTATGCGTTCTCCTGTATCGAGGACATGGTCGCCTTTTTGTATGTTTTCTCCGGCGAATCTGTAATTTTCATGTTTCTTAACTTCGCGAAACACTTTAACCGTATCATTTTCTTCCTCAGTGTCTTCAAACTGAATAACGGCGTCAGCGCCTTCAGGTATTGGCGCGCCTGTCATTATCCGTATTGCGGAACCTCTCTCCACTTTTTTCCCTGCAATAGTGCCGCCTGCCTGTATTTCATCGATTATTTCCAGTTTAATCGGTTTTTCATTAGATGCTCCGCGGGAATCTTCCGCTATTATAGCGTAACCATCCATTGAGGAATTATCCAGAGGAGGGGTAATTATGTCGGATATTATATTATCATATAATACGCGGTCTGTTGCTTCGAAGATTGAGATATCTTCGAAGCCTAAAGGCTGCACGGACTTCAGTACTATATCCCGTGCTTCTCCAAATGACACTTCCAGTTTAGTTGTACTCATTTGCATAATATTAGATTATGAATGGATTCAGTCAATAAAAATTGTCGGCTTAACTATTTTTTTAAAATATTTAATAGAGTTGTTGCATAACTCAATTTCATGTAAGAGTGGTTACAGGATTATTCTTAAAAAATATTAGTTTTGCATCAATTCTAATTATAAAAAATTATGCTATTTATAGCAAAGAAAATAATTTCGAAACCATTTAAAATTAGAAGTAAGTATTATTATAGTAAACCTATATTTCATGCATTGTTATAAAGTAAAAAATAGTTGAATATTTAATACTAAATCTATAAAACCCAAGGGACGAATAAATTATTATACTTGGATTGAAATATTAATTGAGTTACGTTCCTAAACTATGGAGTAAAATAATGATTCGATACATAAAATTATTAAGTATAGCTTTAATTTTTTTTGTATTATTAATAAATATTAGTCCGGCTCAGCAAACAAAAAAGCCTGAATCTACCGGGACGGAAAAAACAGGTAGAACCGAATCAATAGATGAAGATCTTATTGAAGAAGGAAAAAAATTAGATGAGGAGATATTTTTAATTTACAAAAAGATTAATGACGTAATTGTAAATTATAAATTATCTCAGCTTAAAGATATAAAATTCCTCCCATATAGAACCACTTATGATGTTAAAGATAATTATATCCAGGTAGAGAAATATGAAATAGAAAGAGACTACTTTAATCATGAGATAATAAGGGGTATTAATAAGAAGATAATCAAACTTTTTCTTTCAGGTAACACAATCTCCAGGGTCGAATCAGAAATTACTGAACAGATGGTGGGAGCCGGCTATATTGACCGCGTAATTGTTATTGATCCGTCTCCGCTTGTGCAGGGCACAGATGATATTACTTTTACCCAGACTAAAAAAACCATGAAGATTCTCGATAATAAAAAATTGGGCGATATAAAAAATGACGCGTCGTCGCCTGTCAGGAATAATATTAAAAAAGAGTTTATTATACCTCATATTACTTCTTTATTCGACACTCTGCTGAGCATTGCTGATTCATATTATAAAGGTATCAAAGATACAGATAGTATACTGTCGGATTTTTTAAAAAAATCTGCCGATTATTAATAGATATTTCTGAATGAATATTCTATCGCTAAATGATGTAAGTATATCTTTCAACAATAGAAAAATTCTTAATTATATAAATTTAGAAATCAAATCCGCTTGTATCCTGACAATATCAGGCAAGTCAGGTTCGGGCAAGACTACATTGCTGAGTGTATTGTCCGGTTTGCTGAAGCCGGATTCAGGCAAAGTATTTTTCAAAGGGAAAGATATTTACAAATGGGCGGATTTCAGGAGATCAGGGTACAGAAATAAAAAAATTGGTTTTATCTATCAATCGTTTAATCTTCTTCCGGACTACAGTATTTATCAGAATATAATTTACCCCGGCATTCTTAATTACTCTTCATCGTCCATTAAAGAACATGCAGATTATTTGATTAAATATCTTGATATTGATAATATCAAAGATCAGTTGCCGTCCACAGTGTCCGGCGGTGAAAAGCAAAGAGCTTCAATTGCCAGGGCAATGATAAACAGCCCTGAGGTCATTCTCGCGGATGAACCTACCGGCAATCTGGATGCTGATACGAGTAAATCTATATTTTCCTTATTTAAGGATATTCATAAGAAATACGGAATAGCAATTATAATCACCACTCACGATAACTATATCATTAAAAATTCAGATTTTCATTTTACTCTTGTTAACGGCAGTATTGTTAAAAAGAGATAATTTTTACTAATTCTATGGAATTTGTGAAGCATAAGCTATTTTTTAAGATTCCTAATAAATAATAGTTATATGCGGGAGGATAATATTTTGAAGTCAATTGCAGATTGTAATTCTCTTGAAGATGTCAGGACAAACATTGACCGCATTGACAGACAGATCGTAGCGCTTCTTGCCGAGCGCGGAAGTTATGTAAAACAAGCCCTTCGCTTTAAAAAGACTGCCGAGGATGTAAGAGCTCCGCAGCGTGCGGAACAGGTAATCTCCAATGTGACAGCACTTGCACGCGAACTGGGAGCTGACGCCTCGGTAACTGAGCAGGTGTATCGTGCAATGGTTGCTGCTTTCATCAATGCTGAATTGAAGGAGCATAATACACTCACTTAATCTTAGACGTTAGAGCGATTCACATTTGAGTGCTCATATTATTATAATACACTGATACGTTTAAGATTGAAATCTATTTTTCAATCTTTGACAATTTTAGCCAATTATCCGAAAGTGAATAGGCAAAGGTTCATTGCTCTAAAAATATGCGGACAAATTGATTAAGAATCTTAGATGATGATCCTGTGATAGATAAAAAAGCAGTTTCCTAAGAATTGTAATCAGCAATGAAGATGAATAGAAGAAATTATATTATATCCATTATAATTAAAAAAAGTATTATTAAGCCGACTATTATGCGATAATATCCGAATATCTTAAAGCCGTGTTTAACAAGATAGCTGATGAAACCCTTGATTGCCAGTAATGCTACAATGAAAGCAACAGCATTGCCTATAAGCAGAATTTGAATATTGTCGGAACTGATTTGTTTGTAAAAGTCGAATATTTTTAGAACTGAAGCGGCGAACATAGTTGGCACAGCCAGAAAAAATGAAAATTCAGCTGCGTTTTTTCTGTTTAACTTTTGGGATAAACCTCCAATAATTGTCGCGGCAGAGCGCGAGACACCCGGGATCATGGATATGACCTGGAACAGGCCTATCTTAACAGCTTTTGAGTATGTTATTGCCTGATCATCCGATTCACTTTTAAAAAGCTTATCTATAAAAATAAGAATTATACCTCCAATAATAAGCGCTATTGCAACTACAAAAGCGCTGTCCAGAATTATATCTATGTAGTTTTTAAATAATAATCCAAAGATGGCAGAAGGGATAAAAGCGGCTAATAATTTAAGATAGAAGTTAATTGATTGAATAAATTTTCTCCAATAAAGCACAATTACGGATAATATTGCCCCGAACTGAATGCAGACTGTAAACATTTTCATAAAATCTGAGCTTTCGACACCCATTATCTTTTGTGCAATGATCATATGCCCGGTAGAAGAAATCGGCAGAAATTCAGTTATACCTTCGACAACAGCAATAATAATTGTTTGCAGTAAATTCATAATTTTTTTTATATTCCAGTATTATTTGACCCGGAGAGATGAAAAAGAATCATCATTATAAATTTATTATTCAACTGATTGTCAACAGTTTTATTCCCGGAATGTATTTGTGAGATGTCCGGAAATCGTTTATTAGTAAAAAAAGGTGGTGTATTATCAATAATAGGTGAACCAATATCAAAGTATTATTGAGAAATAAAATCAACATATAAGAGTCTTGACATTAATCGCTTATCAGCTAAAATAATGTCTGTCATTTTTCACTATAAAAATTCGTCTAAGGGGACAGAATATGAAAAAGATCAATATAATTATGATAATAATAAGTATAATGATTATGTTGCTGAATACTGTCGGTGCAAGCCTTGAGGTTGATATAGATGAGATCAGGACAAAACCGGTGAAATTCATTAATTATGAAGGGAAGTATGATAAACCGGATTCCATCCGGGATATCGAAAGGATAGGACAAAATTTAGCACGCGGAGCAAAGGATAATGAACGTGTCCGCTTTCATATGAAGTATTCTATTATTCATGCCGTTTCCGGGGATGAACCCGATAAATTTTCAGCTGATATTTTTTCCATTGATAGGGACGCGAAAGTTGGGCACATTACTATGGTAAGAAAAATTATAAGCTCGTTCCTGATGGGTAGATATAGCTATTCAAGACGGGATGCTGAGGCAATTTCACTTTTCCTAACTTATTATAATGCGGTATATAGAGGTAACACCAAATATTATTCATCTAAATATAAGACTGTCGTAATGAAACATGTAAATGCGAATAACATCGGTATATCCACAAAATATAATGAATGGGCCGGTGCAACAAAGATGCTGATTCCTTTAACGGATGAAGCTCAAAAAGGGAAACTTGATGCAATAGTGCCTGAAATAATATCCGACAGAAAAGTAAGAAAAGAAGTTGGCAGGGATGAAAAAAATATTCCGGCCAGAAAAGACATGGCGGATATAAAAGAGCGGGTCATTGAGAAAGACAGGAAAGCTCTTGAAGATAAAAAGAAGGAACTGGGAAAAGAGATAAAGAAGATTGAAGAAGAGAAAAAGCCTATAGAAAAAAGGAAAGAAGCGATAAGCGAAAGAGAAGAGGATTTAAGGAAAGAGAAAGAAGAAATAAAAAAGATAGCAGAACCTGAAAAGCGGAAAGAAAAAGAAAGTGAGCTTGAAAAAAAAGAACAGCAGTTAGCAAAGGAAAAGGAAGAGGCAAAAAAGAAAGAAGAAGAATTGGCAAAAAAAGAAGCAGGAGCCCAGAAAGAACAAAAGAAGATTTCCGAGCAGGAGACAAAAATAGCGGAACGCGGTAAAGATCTTGAGCAGGAAAAGAAAGAAATTGAACGCGATGAGATAAAACGCGACATAGCTAAAGAACCTGAAAAAGCGCGTGAAAAGCTTGAAGAGAAAGCGAAGGAGCTTGATAAGCGTGAGGACGCGCTGCGTGCCGGCGAGCTTGATAAAAATATATATGCGAACAAACTCTATTACCTTAAAATAAAAGAATATCTTGACGGAGGACATTATAACAACGAAATGTACATGATCGATGCTTCCACGATGAAGGTCATGTTCAAGTCACCGGTTGAGTTTATTTGCGGAAGCAGATACGATGTGTTTTCCGGCGGCGTGGTGGTAATTACGCACAGGGGCAGCCACACTATGGGGCACAGGCTTACGATACTTGACAGAGACACTCTTAAAGCAACGGCGAACGGGGAAGACAACATATTCTGGCGGAGCTTTATAGAAATACGTGACGGTTTTATCTATGTAATTGTCAACGATAAAGGTAAATTTTATCTGGGTCGTTTTGACAGCAATCTAAAGCTTGTTGCTAAATCAAATGAACAAATATCGGAGGATACATTTATCAGTTTTTTTGAAGATAAAATATACATAAATCGTCTCGATAAAGCAATTATTGCCCTTAAAAAAGACGATCTTTCGCTTATAGGCGAAATCAAGCCATAAGGATTTTTATGTGCTGTTGAAAAAGCAGATTGATATTTGAACTATATACGGAGTTTTAATAATAATGAGCAAACGTGCATTTCTTTTTGATTTTGACGGCACACTAGTGGATACAATGGACGGCTTTGCGGATATCGCGGGACGTGTTATTCACGAGTTTCATCCTGAGATGAGCTTTAAAGACGCTAGAGCTAATTACATGAAGACTTCTGGCGCGCCTTTTTTTCAGCAATGCGAAATACTTTTTCCGGGACATCCTGCAAACACGGAAAAAGTCAAGATATTTGAGGAGGAGAAACAGGACGGCTTTTTTAAACAGAGGTTTTCGGATGATGTGAAATATGCGATAAATGCTCTTCGTGAAAGAGGCGATATTGCCGGAGTATCCTCAAACAACTATCAGGAACTGATTGATAAGTTTGTCAAGCGTGAAGGGCTAATTTTTGATGTTGTACTCGGCTTTAATAACGGATTCCAGAAAGGCAAAGACCATTTCGAATTTGTAATGAAAAAATTTTCATTATCTAACAAGGAGCTAACGTTTGTCGGAGATTCTTTAAAAGATGCTGAAAAAGCATTTGCCAATAAAATAAATTTTATCGGCAAATGCGGTACTTTTAAAAAAGAAGACTTTTTAAGCATGAATGAGAATATAAAAACAATAAATAATATTCGGGAGCTATTGAATTTATGAGGGCAATTGTACTTGCGGCAGGCACTGGCAGCAGGCTAGGGGAGATCACTAAAGCGCGGACAAAAGGCATGGTTCCCGTAAACGGCAAACGATTAATCGACTATCTGCTCGATTTTTTTGAAACCGAATTCTTCGATGAAATAATAATCGTCGGCGGCTATCATTATACTGACCTTAAGGATCATGTTGATAATAAAAAAATTAAAAATATCCGAGTGATCGAGAACAGGGAGTATCTTAAAGGAAATATTTTCACTCTGAAACGTGCGCTCAACGAATTTAATAATGATTCTTTTCTTATAACGAACGTTGATCATATTTATCCGAGAAAAATGTTTGTAAAGATAAAGAAATCGTTTAAAGAAGTTACAGCTATGTGCGATTTCGACAGAAATCTGACGCACGATGACATGAAAGTTAAGCTTAGAAAGCCCGGATCAACTATTGAGCTGATCAGAAAAGATCTCAATGAATTCGACTGCGGATATATTGGTATGACTTATGTTGACAAGAGCGCGGACGGCATTTACCGGGACGCAGTAGAGAGGGCAGTGGAGAAATTCGGTGAAAAAGCGGTAGCGGAAAACGTGCTGCAGATACTCGCGAACGATGCAGCTACGGCGCCGGGTATTTGCGATCTTTCCGGAATCGGCTGGTACGAAGTTGATACTGAAGAAGATTTAAAAAAAGCGGAAGCTGGTTTATTGAAAGATATTAATTTTAATGTAGCTGCAAAATAAGAGTACGGCCAAAACTACTTATATATAATTTGCGTTCTTTATACATATAGTAAACATGTTGGAGTTTCAACATAATCTCTGAAACGGGTAGGCAAGGATGCCTTGTTGCCGTATTTCGACCTTTGCCTGTAAGCACACCTCCCCTAAAAGTAAGTTTAGTTAGCAGCCCGCCGGATTTGCTTTTTTACAAAAATCATTCAATTTTATTTTCTGTGCACTTATTGGATGGGAACCTATGATTCGCATCTATTTTTATGCATAGAAGGAGTAATCCCCATTTTCTTTTTAAAAACCCGGTTAAATGTTGTTTTGGAATTAAAGCCACACTTGAATGCAATTGACAGGATGTCTACGGTTTCATTTATCGATTCATTTAAAATATTCAATACCTCACGTATCCTGTACTTGTTGATAAAGTCACAGAGATTTTTATTAAGCCGAATGTTAATTAAAAAGGATAATATTGAATAAAAAATGGAATTAAGTATTGCGTATGCTAAAATTATAAAAGCAATTGATGAAGGTACGGCCGGATGTTAATAAATATAAAATAAATATCAATCCACGGCTATAACGTATGTGCAGACACCGGTAAAAGGACTAATGCCTGCTGCTGTCCAATGCTTCGTTGATGCGTTGTTTGAAGCTTTCTAATGTCATTGATCCGGGATTGAGACGTCCGTTGATGATAAACGAAGGAGTCATCGTTACACCGGCAATGGAGGCATAGGATTTATCTCTGGCTATGTCCTCGGCATACTTCCCATTATTAACGCACTGATAGAAATCTTCCGGATTTAATTCGTACTGTCTAACGAATCGATCAATCATTATGGCATTTGGCTTTTCTTTAGAATTGAAAAGCAAATTCTGAAATTCCCGGAACCTGCCCTGTTCGTCCGCACATCGTGCTGCATTGGCCAGTTTCTCTGAACCCGGATGACTATTTAGAGGATAGTCCTTAAAAACCCAGCGGATCTTCCCCTTATATATATCCTTAATGTAATTGCTAATGGGATGCGCCCATTTGCATGCCGGGCACTGATAATCTGAGAATTCGATTACAGTTACAGGCGCATCGTCCGGTCCGGTACTCGGGCTGTTGCCGACAGGAATGTGGGTATAGGGTAAAGAAGGCTTATCCAGGTATTGATCAATGTTTGGTTTATTTCTAAGTGTATTGATAAGGATTCTGCGTGCCTCTTTTATCAATGAGGAGTCTGATCCATTTTTAAAAGCTGAAGGCTTTTTCGTGGCATTTTTCAGTTCAATACCCTGCTGATCTGCAAGGGTGTGCCGGATAAGTTCCTCCAGATGATCCCGCTTCAGGAGATAGATTTCTTTGCGCATTTTATAAAGCTTTGCTGCAATGCCGCTTTCAAGATCAGCCATTGTAATCAGCCGGCCGTTCACATTTGCTACAATACTGGTATTTCTGATATCTTTATATCTTACAGGCTGTGCGGGATTTTCGATGCTCAGCAGACAGCCTGAAACCATACAACCGATCAGGAAAAGCGATAGACTTTGCCATAAATTACCGGATCTGATAAACAGGATAAGCAATCCTATTATAACTAATACATTTAACAGGCAAAAAATGCATACAATTTCTCTGGACATCATTAACCAAATAAGTGCGGCTTCTACTCCGGCTCCAGTCATGATTAAACGGAATGTCCATGGACGTGTAAAATAGTAGACGGCCGCCACGGCCAGATAGAATACCATGCCCCAGACGGCAATGGGTGCCATAACTAAAGTAAATTCCGCTGCGTCACTGCATCCTGATCCGAAGATGCCGCACAGTGCAGCCAGCCAAGGCACGTAATTTTCCAAAAAAGAAATCAATGAAATAATGATGCCAAGGCACACCATCGCCCAAACCAGCCTGGTTATAATTTTTTCAATCTTCATAATAATGCTTCTCCAAATTATTTAACTTGTTTAGAATCAATATATTTATCCATTTTCTGGTATTATCTTTGTTTATCATCTCTATGTCCGGTCATTTCGATGAGGCAGGAAGAATTTTTTTTAAATTTTATGAACTGTCAATAACATAATCTATAATTTCTTCCAAAAGCAAAATATTTGACTGTTATTAAGTCCCAAATTGTAAAACAGGTCGAATGAAATTAAAAATTTTTTTATTTTGGAAACATTATTAACAGCAACTGAAGCTGACATGATTATTCGCGCATGGAGATTAAAATAGCTGAAGGATAATGGAAAACGCGTAAGTTTCCAGACAGGATTTTAGTGTGGAAAACGCAGTATAGTTAATTGCATAACTTTTAATTTAAAAACATAGTGCATTGAATCGGATATGATTGATCACAAAATATTAAAGTATACTGGTGTGACATAATTATTGTGAAAACCGGCTATGCTTAGAATGGTATCTCCGTACTTCCTGATAAAATGTCTTTAGCTGTAAAATTGGAGTTTAGGAAATACTCTTTGTTAGATTTATACGTCATACGACTTTGAGGGAAATTTTATTTATTTTGTTACCAGATGAAAATAAGCGGATTTATTAATTGTCCGTGTCTTTTGATCATAAAATGAAGATGGGGTCCTGTTGATCTGCCTGTTGATCCCACCCGGCCAATTATGTCTTTTTTTATAACGCTTTCCCCGGGCTTTACATTTATTGCTGAACAGTGTCCGTAAGTAGTTTCATATCCGTCGAGGTGCTGGATAATTACCGCAAGGCCCAATTCATGGCGCCATCCTGTAAAAGAAACAATTCCTTCGCGCGCCGGATAAATCGGGTCGTTCATTTTTGCACATATGTCAATACCGTTGTGAAATTCAAAACCACCTGCGAAAGGATCGAATCTTTCTCCATATAACGATGTGAATCTTCCGGCCAGAGGGGATTGAAAGATTTTTTTCATTGCAAGTAGTTTTTCAAGAGAATCGTTCACTATCTCCGGAACAGCTCCTTTAAAGAATACAAAACGGATGTCATCCAGGGAAAAAAGTTTAAAAATTGATTGCACATAGCTGCCTTTGACGGAATCCTCGTATTCGACTATTCGGGACATTCTCCATATATCCGCAAGATTGTCCATTGGCATTAAAACCCCGTCTTCCGAGGGAAGGACAATTTCAATGCCCTGCTTTGCCAGCAGTGAATCCAGAAACGGATTCGCGGCAATTAATGTATCCATGGAAATATTGTTTCTCATGGCAACATTCCAGTACGATTCATTTTGTATCATTTTATATATTTTTATTTGTACACCAAAATCATACGGATAGGATTTAATAAGCTTGATATATTCTTCTGCTGAGGTAAAAAGGGGAAATCCGTTTTTAAGGATATAAGAATCAGGATTGATTTCAATTTTATCCTTGAAGATTGCGGTTAGTAAATTGCCAGCTAAAAATATTATTATTAAGATTATAATGAATATACCGGTGAATTTCTTTATTTGCCAAACAGTGTAGTTCGAAATCGGAAATCCGTTCATCTGATTCAATTGCCCAGTTTTTCAGATTTGCACTTAGCTGCCTCTATGGCATCCATCAGAATTCCGGAAAAACCAGCTCTTTCCAGAATATGAACTGCTTCTATTGTGGTCCCGCCCGGGGAGGTTACTTTTCCCCTTAATGTGATCGGGTCTTCATTGCTGTTAAGAACCATCTTTGCTGCTCCGAGAATTGTTTGAGCGGCAAGTACGGTCGCTTTGTCGCGCGGCAGCCCCATCTTTACTCCGCCGTCAATCATTGCCTGTATCAGGGTGAATCCGTATGCAGGGCCGCTTCCTGAGACCGCGGTAACTGCATCCATGAGTTTTTCAGGAAGAATAAGCACCCTGCCTAAATATGAAAAAATCTCCCCGGAAATTGCAAGCAATTTATTATCCGTGTCTTTTCCGGGAGATATTACTGACATTCCTTCACCAATCAGAGCCGGCGTATTAGGCATTACACGCACAGTGTTTTTTGGAGAGTTTATAATTTCATTAATATTATTTAAACTTATGCCTGCTGCTACCGAAATTAAAAATTTTTCCGATATGTTGTTTTTAATCTCCGACAGGACAGGCCGCACAACATCGGGTTTAACCGCTAAAATTATTACATCGCAACTTTTTGTTAAATTAGCAGCTGAGTCGGAGATTTTAATTCCGAGTCCGGATAATACAGAATCAAGTTTGGATTTTTCATTATCATAACAGAAAATTTTTTCTTTATTAGTGTTTTTCGACAGACCGGATAATATAGCGCTGCCCATATTGCCGGCTCCTATGCACCCGATCGTCAGATTTGTAAGTACGCTCATTCTCCGTATGTCCTTTGCCCGAATATTGCGCTGCCTATTCTCAGCATTGTTGCCCCTTCTTCGACCGCGATTCTGTAATCGGACGACATACCCATTGAGAGTTCCTTCATGTCAAGTCCGAGTTCCGCATTAGTCTCTTTGAGAAGATTTTTCAGCATTTTAAAGGAGGTCCGAATGCTGTCTGCGTCCTCAGTCAAAGGCCCGATTGTCATCAGACCCAGAATTTCCAGATTTTTAAGTGATAAAATATCTCTGCAAATCTTTATTGTTTCTTCAGGTGCAATACCGCTCTTTGTTTCTTCGCCTGAAGTATTCACTTGTACAAGTATTTTCTGAATTTTGCTTATCTTTTTCGCTTCTTCGTCTGTTTTAAAAGCTGTGCTGAATTTATCGATTGAATGAATAAGATCGAAAATCTTTACAGCGTCCTTTGCCTTATTCGATTGAAGATGGCCTACAAGGTGCATCGCAAACTCGCCTTTTAGCAGAGCTATCTTTTGCTTTGCTTCCTGTACTTTATTTTCTCCGAATAACAGTATACCGTTATCTATCGCATCCTGAACCGCCATTACAGGGAATGTTTTGCTGATAGCAACAATCTTTACCGAGCCGGGGTTTCTTCCGGCAGAAACGGAGATATGTTCGACATCTTCGCATATTTCACGATAGTTTTCAAAAATTCCCATCAGGATTTATATTTATAATAAATTTTTGTCTATCAAATTAGAACACATTATGTAATATGTCAATGGTTTTTTCCGTTCAAAAAAATGCTTTCGGGGAAAGATGTATATAATAAAAATATTTAAAATAATTTTTAAATATAAATATTATTTTTTTTCAAAATTGAAGCATATCATAGCTTTCCGTTTGAATACAAAGAAATAATGAATTGAACACTTGGTTCTAGAATAGTTGCTTAAAAAATGTTTCAAAATATAAATTATCTTGCAATAATAATTATATCGGAGAAATTTAAAGATTAATATGACATAGCAATTTATATATTAAACAAACTTAATTAATTGATGCATATCGGATAAATATGATAAATCACATTTATATTTTATACATGATTATTACTTTTTGTGCGGGTATGGTTTTTTACGTACCAAGCCTGATATGGTTTTTACGACAAAGAGACAGATTTAAGTATTATAATAATTATAAATATTTTTTTCATTCTTTTACCGCTTTTACTGTTCTAATTTTTTCAAACTCAATCTACTATTATATTGTCTATAATATTCATGATGCTGGTGTAAATGTCTTAATTTTTCTTATTGTTGTGGAATTGATATCGATACATATATTTTTGCTTTTTTTGCCGGTATTTATACATAATTTCTTTTCAGTAAAATTGAAAAAAGTATTAAATATTATTTTTACTTCGTTATCTATATTATCTTTATCAGTATTTTTAATGTTATTCTTCAGACTTTATATTGAAAATATTGATAATAACATAAAGGAAAAAATTATATCCTTTCCTGTAGCTACAATTTATAACACAATATTCGCTATTATAGTTTTATATTTTCTTATAATAAGTATTCTTCATTTAAAAAAACTTGATGATGATCTATTGCATAGGCAGGTAGTAAGTTATTTTGTTTTGATTTTATTTATTATTTTTGGATTATTCATTTTATTTATATTTAAGTCAGAAATAAATTTTTTAAATCCAATAAATATAAAAATATATATTCTTCCCGGTTGTTATCTTATATGGAGTATCATTGCATCGTATTTTTGCGTAAAATATTTTTTATTTGTCCCTGGTACATCCGCTTCACAGATCTTTTCCATGGAAAAGTTTGCTTATGAATATGATTTAACTGATCGTGAAAAGGAAATAATAGAACTATTATTAAAAGGTTGCGGGAACACGGAGATTTGTGATGAACTCGCAATATCTTTGCCTACAGTGAAATCTCACATTTCCAATATATTTAAAAAAACCTGCTGTTCCAGCAGATCCGAGCTTATAAGTATTATTATTCATGGCCTTTAAAACCAATATTCCACTATCTCATACTTTAGTATGATAAATTTCTTCTGAATCTCATACCTTCGGCTGATTTACATAAAATACAATTTCCTCTAAATTATATTCAGAAATTAATCATCTATTAAACTTTGGAGGTTGTATTTATGAAAAGCCTAATAACTATTTGTTTTTTCATAATCATTTTTACTTTTAGTGACGCATATTCAGAAGAATGCTCTGAGACCAGTTATCAGGATACGAGAATAAGAGATATTAATGTAAGCAATCTTTTCGGAGTTTCCGCAAGTTCGGTTTCCGGAGCAGGACTTAGTTATATGTATTATATTACACCGGATTATCATTTTAAGGCAACTGGCATTTATTACAGGAATCGGGTAGAAAAGGAAAACGAATTAAATCAAAAGGCGTTTAATGATACAATCTTCGCGGATGCTGGTGCTGAATTTCGAAGAAATTTTGCAGTAATAAAAAAGCCTAATACTACTTTTCAGTTCTATACGCTTCTTGGAGGCGGATACTGGTATTACAAAAAAGAGCGGCCGTTTTCTCCGAAAGACAACAAAGAACGAAAACTAATTTCCGGTGGTATCGGTCTGGGAACAGGATTTCTTTTTATAAACAGGATATTGCTTAATATTGATTTTTTCTATCAGTACACAACCGGAATAAATTATGGATTAAGACGCGTAAACATAGGCGGAGGAATTAGCTGTTATGTAGCTTATTAACAAATATAATGTACAAATTATTATTAGTTGATTTTACGTTTTTGTTTTAACAATATCTCTTTATTCTCAATCGCAAAAAGAAATTGATCAGCTTGAACAGGTAGAGGAAATACATCCAGAAATCCCTAATATAAATGAAGCAGACACAATTCAAAGCAATGGCCCTCTTACTAAAAATATCTTTCTTGAATTAGTATTTTTTTTAATTCAATATTATAAGTCGATTTTCGGCATACTAAAATATGATTGCTAATTCCTGCATATTTACATTAAATACGATTATGAAATACGATATCCGTAAAAGATTTCTTAAAGAAGAATATATTTCACGCGTTAACCGGGTTATAGACTATATTGAACTGAATCTGGATAAAGAATTAAAGCTGGAAATTATTGCCAGAGTAGCTAATTTTTCACCGTTCCATTTCCACAGACTATTCACTGCGTTTACGGGAGAATCCCTTAGCAAATTTATTCAGAGGTTGCGTATTGAAAAAGCAGCTGTTCAGCTTATTGTTAATCCTAAAAAAAATATCACGAATATTGCATATAACTGCGGTTTCGGATCGTCTGCTTCATTCTCCAGGGCATTCAGAGATCATTTTTTTACATCTCCAAAAGAGTGGAGAAACTCTGTTATTTCGGGAAACAGCAAGAAATATAAAATAAAAAGCAAGATCAGCAAAACAAAAAGCAATTTCGGGAAAGATCATGATGTTTCGCATGATTATATTATAAGCAAATCTCAAAATACAATCAGGAGAAATATTATGAAACCCGGGCAAGCATCAATTAATGCTTTAAAAGTAGAGGTTAAAGAAGTTCCGGATATGCATGTTGCGTATGTGCGGTATATAGGGCCAATTATAGGAAATGATTCTCAATTTAAAAAACTCTTCAGTAAGATATTTAAATGGGCAAAGGCGAGGGATCTATGCAAGCCTGGTATAAAGGTATTATGTATTTACCATGACGATCCTGATATTACAGACACTGACAGGTTTAGAACAAGCGTAGGCCTGACTGTCCCGGAAAATACTGAAGTTTCCGGAGAGATAGGGAAGATGATGATACCCGGAGGCAAATTCGCGATAGCCCGTTTTAAACTTGCGAAAGATGAATATAAGATCGCATGGAAGAGTTTATACAGCGAATGGCTACCGGAAAGCGGATACCAACCGGACGATCGTCCGTGTTTTGAAGATTATTTGAGCAATCCGGAAGATGATCCTGAACATAAAGCTCTTGTAGATATTTGTATACCTGTCATACCTTTTTAATTTCATTCGAAATAGGGTTTTGAGACGCACTCTAAATCATTAATTATAAGGCAGGAATAACAATGTATCATCCAGGATTTAAAGGCAGTCATTACGATATCGGCCTCAGGTTTGGCAGGATATTAAAAAAACAGAATATTGACTTTAATAAAATAATCAATTTTTTTAATAAAGTAAATGATCTATCTGAATTTCATGAAGAGTTCGGGAGAAAATCGCAAAAGATACTGGCGGATGTATTCCCGGAGATCTGCGATGAGATCCGCGGTCTTACAGACGGCCTTCAGTTCCCATATGAAAGATTTGCCACATGGCTGTTATGCATGGCATGCTGTCTTAAAGGCTGCACTGTTTTCTGCTTTAAATATAACAACAATATCATTTACGGCAGGAATAATGACCTTCCGCCTGCATTGAAAAAAACAAGCGTGAGCGCACTTTATTATCCTGACAATGGTTTCTCGTTTATAGGCAATACATCTTCAATGATACATTTTGAAGAAGGCTTAAATGAAAACGGCCTGGCTGTTGCCATGACATTTGTCCTGCCTAAAATAATCAGGCCCGGGCTAAACTCCGTATTCCTGGTCCGGTATATTCTTGAGAAATGTTCAACTGTAGAAGAGGGAATTAAGGCGTTGCGTTCTTTGCCTGTAGCATCTGCCGGAAATATACTGTTAGCGGATAAAAAAGGCGATATGGTGGTAGCTGAATGTACGCCTGATAAAATATTTTTAAGAAGACCCGGCAGGAATAAAGATTTTATTGTTTCAGTTAATCATTTTACTTCCGATGAAATGAAAGATCATGATGCGAGCAACAGGGATGTTTTTTTCTCCGATGCAAGATATAAAACCGCATACAATGCTTTAAAGAATATCGCTTACACTGACGGGGTTGAACATGCCAAAGCTATACTCAGCGGAAAACATGGATTTATATGTCAGTATGATAAGAAGCTGGACTTTGATACAATCTGGTCTTCGGTATTTGATATTTCAAATAATAAGATATACAGGGCGGAAGGCAATCCTGCAAGGACTAAATTCAAAGAGGATTTTCGATTTAACAGACATTTGAAAATATAAATTCATTTGCCTGATTTTTTAAATCTGTTTGGAAATACTCCGCGCAATTTCTTTAAATTCTCGGATAGATAAATTTTCTCCTCTTATGTTTTCGTCTAAATTAAGTTTTGAAAATACATTCAGAATCAATTCTTTTTTGTAATCGGAATGCGGCGAATCCATAAGGCATTTCTTAAGCGTCTTACGCCGTCCCCAGAATGCGGCCTTGACAATATTTTGAAAAATTGTTTCCTCCTGTCCGTTTAATTCGTTGTCTTCTTTACGTTTAAGATAGATAAAAGATGAGGAAACATCGGGCTGGGGATGAAATGATTTTCTGTCAATGTTAAACAGTGTCCTGGATTCATAGTGCAGTCCCAGCGCGACAGTCATAGCACCATAATTCTTTGTACCGGGACGCGATAATATGCGTTCACTCATTTCTTTCTGAAGCATGACAAATATTTGCTTTATTTTGTATTTTATCGCGAGATGAAAAAGAATTTCCGAGGAGCAGTAATATGGCAGGTTGGCTATTGACTTTGTGAATATATCGTTTAAGTCTGCCTTAAGAAAATCCGCATGAATGAGTTTGATATTTTTATAATTATAAAATTTTTCATTTAAAAAAGCGGATAGTCCTGCATCGATCTCAACTGCTGTTACTCTTCCTGCTTTTTCGGCAAGCATTGCAGTCAGATCCCCGAGCCCGGGCCCTATTTCGAGAATGTTATCATTTTTATTTACATCAGAAACTTCTACAATTCTTTTTAAAATACCGTCATTGCATAAAAAATTCTGGCCTAATTTTTTATTAGGATACAGGTGATTCCGGTTAATGGTTTCGATGATAGTTTTAGTATTCATCAGATAGTTGCAAAAATAATTATAATGTAAATAGTACAAAGAAATTTCCCGGCCTCAGACAGGAAAATTTCCTTTATGCCGTCTACTTAATATACAAATAATAAAAACAAATAAAACTATTTTTAAATAAAAATGTATTGATAATTTATTTGCAACAAGAAAAATAGATATAATATATTACCGACTTGCGGTGCCAATAAAAATATGTTACCATCTTTAATCGCAGATATTTATGAGGAGTGGATTTTATGCCGGAAATGGATAAAGAATATGTTTTAAAAACAGTACAGGATAGAAATGTTAAATTTATAAGGCTATGGTTCACGGATGTTCTCGGTTTTTTAAAGAGTTTTGCTATAATGCCGGATGAACTGGAAGAAGCTTTACATGAAGGTATCGGCTTTGACGGCTCAGCTATCGAAGGCTATGCCAGGGTACACGAAAGCGACATGGTAGCTGTTCCTGACCCGAATACGTTTGTACTGCTGCCGTGGCGCTCCACAGATGATGGAATAAATGTAGCCCGTATGTTCTGCGATATCCGGAAGCCTAATGGAAAACCGTTTGAGGGTGATCCAAGATGGGTACTTAAAAGAAATTTAAAAAAAGCTGCGGATTTAGGCCTTACATTTTATGTTGGTCCTGAGCTTGAATATTTTTATTTTAAAAGTTCGGAGAATCCTCCTCAGGTACTGGATTCGGGCGGGTATTTTGACCTTACGCCGCTTGATGTTGCGAGCGATCTCCGCAGAGATACTATACTCGCTCTGGAAAAGATGGGAATAAGCGTCGAGTACAGCCATCATGAAGTGGCGCCGAGTCAGCACGAGATTGATCTGCGTTATATGGACGCGCTTACGATGGCTGATGCTGCCATGACATATCGACTCACAGTTAAGGAGATCGCGCTTAAATACGGTATTTACGCGACATTTATGCCGAAACCCATGTTCGGGGAGAACGGAAACGGAATGCATACACATCAATCGCTTTTTGAGGATGAAACAAACATATTTTTTAATGCAAAGGACAAATATCATTTATCAAAAAAAGGAAAGTCGTATATTGCCGGGCTTTTAAAACACGCGCGCGAAATCTGTCTTATTGTGGCCCAGTGGGTTAACTCGTACAAAAGGCTGGTGCCGGGATACGAAGCTCCCGTGTATATTTCGTGGGCGCAGACCAACCGCTCTGCTCTTATTCGTGTGCCTATGTATAAGCCCGGAAAGGAAAAAGCAACGCGGATAGAGTTCCGCTGTCCTGATCCCGCGTGCAATCCTTATCTGGCATTTTCCGTTATGCTAGCTGCCGGACTTAAAGGCATTCAGGAGAATTATGAACTTCCGGATCCTATAGAGGAAGATTTATTCGGGATGTCCCCGCTTGAACGCAAGAAAAGGGGGATAGTATCGCTTCCCGATAATATGGGAGAGGCTATTGCGGAGACTGAGAAAAGCTCGCTTGTCAGGGAAGCGCTTGGAGATCATATTTTTGAAAAATTTATCGCGAATAAAAAAATAGAGTGGGCGGAATATATGTCTCATGTGAGCCAGTTTGAACTTAATAAATATTTGAAGATTTTATAATATAATATACAGCTAAAAAGCGTTATAAATGTAATCTATCTAAGAGCATATTCTGAATAATTTTTTATTTTTTGCGGAACCTGAGCTCCGTCCTCAGACAAGCCCCGAAAAATAATATTCAGGATATTCCCAAATATTATTTATTGCTTAAATAGGTTTTAGGGTGTTTTAAAAAATTATTTCAAAGGAGAATGAAAATGCCTGAAATAAAATGTGCACAATGCAGTTTCAGAGCAAAATATGATAATAATCCCAAATCATTATTGGGAAGATTATGGCGATGGCATATTAACTGGTGCCCCGGATGGAAGTCATATTTAAAATCATTATCAAATAAAGACAGAGCCGCTCTGCAAAAAAAATATAAACTTAATTAAAAAAGGTATTATGTCGAAAGTGGCACTTATCCGCTGTGAAAGCTATGAATACAATGAAGTTAAAAAGGCTGTGCAAAAAGGCTTACAACTGATCGGCGGTGCGGAAAAGTTCGCGCATAAAGGACAAAAAGTACTTTTAAAACCGAATCTCCTAGTGGGGGAGCATCCGGAAAAATGCGTTACAACTCATCCCTCAGTTTTTAAGGCAGTCGGAGAAATATTTTTAAAAGAGGGAGCAGTTGTAAGCTGGGGTGATTCTCCCGGCTTCGGGAGCACAGCTTCAGTAGCAAATAAAGCCGGAATATTAAAGGCTGCCGGCGAGATCGGTATCCCCATGGCTGATTTTAAAACCGGCGTTGAAGTCTTTTACGAAAATGGAATACAGAATAAAAAATTCATAATTGCAAAAGCAGTTGTTGATAATGAAATAATCATAAGCCTTCCAAAATTAAAACCTCATGCTTTTGAAAAATTTACAGGCTGTGTAAAAAATCAGTTCGGATGTATCCCTGGAGTTAAAAAGAGCGAGTATCATATAAAACTCCCGGATGCAGAGAAGTTTGCTAAAATGCTTGTAGACCTCAATAACTTTGTACATCCGGCGTTATTCGTTATGGACGGCATTTATGCCATGGAAGGGAACGGACCGAGAGGAGGGACCCCTAAAAAAATGAACGTCCTTCTTTTTTCAAACGATCCGGTCGCGCTTGATGCAACAGTATGCAGACTTATCAATCTGAACCCGGAATATGTTCCTACAATAAAATACGGATATCAGACTGGATCCGGAACATATATAAAAGACAAGATCGAACTTCTTGGTGATGATTTCCGCAGTTTTATACAGAATGATTTTAATATTAATAGATCGCCGTTGAAACCTTTTAAAGATAAAGGCCTGTTTAGATTTTTAAGCAATAGGCTGGTGCCGAAGCCTTATATTTTAAAGGAAAAATGCGTGAAATGCGGCATGTGCATAAATATGTGTCCCACAGCCCCGAAGTCGGTTGACTGGTTTGACGGTGACATGGAAAGCCCGCCTGTGCATAATTACAGAACATGCATAAGATGCTACTGCTGTCAGGAAATATGCCCTGAGAGCGCGATCAGGCTTAAATTTCCGTTTTTAAGAAGGATGTTCGGGGGAAAGTGAATCAATAATAAACTTGTTACAAGACTGTAATTTCAAGGAGTTTTGCGACGGGATATTTCCTGATTGTCACGGGATTTCTCCATTTGGTCGAAATGACACATTGGATTTATAACCTGCTTGATGTATTAAAATACGTCATTGATCCTGAACAGAACACTCAGGTTCGCAAAATATTCTTTTCCTGTACAGGTAATGCCGTACGATGAACCCGAATCTCCGGTCCCTGCGTGTTTGCTTAATCTGTATCCGCCGTCAACGCCTATGGTAATTAAATTTTCTATGTTAAAATTTATACCGGCAACAAGAGCTCCGGTATAGAAAAAAGTAAAAAAGCCGGTTTCTTCGTCAGCAGGGTCTGTTGAAGAATCATATTCCCCATTCATAAAACCAAATCCTATTTGAGGCCCAAGCCATAGCCGTACAATTTCACTTCTAAAAACTCCGAAGCCGAAGGTATTATATACATGATACTCATTGCCTGTCATGTCCGGCCAGTTTTTTTTATTGCTGACATTTATTCTTGCATAACCCGCATTGAGCCTGTAGTTAAACAATTTGTCCATCGAAAGACAGGTATCCAGCACAAATCCCATTCCGAATTTAGATACATCGGAATCGATATCAGGATCGTCAGATTCGTGGATATGATATGTCCAGACATAATCTGCTTTGCTTGCTGTTCCGTAGATGCCGAGGCCGACCGCATTCAGACTTGAGGATAACATAAACAGGCATAATACTGAGCCCGTAATTATAATGCATTTTATTTTCAATGTTTTGCCTCCTGTATTAAAGAAAGAATGACATAATGTAAGATATAATAACAGGATGACTATGTCAAGATGTTACGGGATACAAATTATACAAAAAAATAATACGCTAAAATAAAAAACCGGCGCAATGGCGCCGGCTGTTATATCTATTTATGTATAAGTATAGTTGTCTTAAAATGTATCTCCTATCCTGAACATAAAGGCAACATCTATGAAAGCTTCTTTTCCGCTACCTGTAATATCGCCATTAGATTCACTGGCTGATGATTGGCCAACATTATAGTATCCTGCATGAGAATTAAATCTGTATCCGCCGTCAACAGCTATTGTCACGGCATTTCCAATATTGAAATTAATTCCGCCTATGATCCCATATGCAAAATAAAAGGTTACAAATTCATTTATATCATAATCATCCGCATAATCAAATTCAGCATTGATGATACCAAATCCTATCTGAGGGCCAAGCCAGATTCTTACAACTTCGCTCCTAAAGAGTCCAAAGCCGAAGCTGTTATAAAGATGAAATTCGAGGCCTTCTACATCAAAATCATCTTCCATCTCAATGTTTATCCTCGAATATCCTACATGGAGGCGATAGTTGAACAATCTGTCAATCGCCAATGCAGTATCTAAAGTAAATCCCAGACCCAGCCTGGATGTATCTGAATCGTAATCCCCTTCACCACCATCATCTTCTTCGAACGTCCATTCAGAACTTCCTTTGCTTGCAGTTCCGTAAACTCCAAGGCCAAATGCCATGGCTGAAGATGAGAACAGTAATACGCATCCTGTAATAACAGCTGAGAAAAGAAATAATTTTAGTTTCATGATTCCTCCTGTATATTAATGAAAAATTTTATCTATCAGGTTAAGAACATATAAGGATTAACTATGTTGCAACAATAAAAATAAAAAAATATAAAATTTATGTGAATATAATAGTTTTATTTTATTTCAGAAGAATCATAATTCCATTCATATTTTTTGGCTGATTTTATGCCGTCCCCTTCATCGCAGAATAGCATGCCTATTATGCCGACAAGGAAAAATACTCCGGTTGAAAGAATTGCGTATCTCTGGCTGCCGCCCGATAAAAGCACAATCAGGCCGAAGGTGGCAGGGCCGATTATGGCGCCGAGCTTGCCTGCAAGCCCCCAGAAGCCGAAAAACTCTCCGGATTTGGACTCGGGCGAGAACATCCCCACCATTGCCCTTGAAGCGCTCTGCGTAGAGCCGAGAGCGAGGCCTGCCACGTTAGCCAGCATCCAGAAACTCGCTTTTGTGTAGGAAAGGTACGCCCATATTACTGTTATTAGCCATAATATAAGCGTTATTATTATTGTCTTTTTGGAACCGATCTTATCCTGGATGAATCCGAAAACAAATGCTCCGATTGATGCCGTGATATTAACAACAATTATAAGAATAATGTTTTCCTGAATTGTAAAGTTTAATACATTTACTGCATATATTGCGGCAAATGTGATGACAACCATTACTCCCGAGTTAAAAATCAAAAATATAATTAAAAATTTAATTAGTTCTTTGAATTGTTTAATGCTCTTATATGTGTCAAACAATCTTTTAAATCCTATTGTAATGTAATTATAGCCTGATGGCATTTTTTCTGTATTTTTGCGTTCTTTTAGCCATAGGAAAGTAGGTATGGCGCTTAATCCGAAAAATGCGGCTGCAACCAGATTCGAAAGCCTTACGGGCAGAGTTTTATCCTCAGCTTCGCTCATAAGCACCATTATTCCGAGAGAGCAGGCCAGGGCAATAAGCCCTCCCCAGTACCCGAAAGACCATGAGTAACCGGATACTTTGCCCATATCTTCCCGATACGCCAGCTCCGGAAGAAAGGCGGACGCAAAATTTTCTCCGGAAGCATATCCGAAATTCGATATTATTATAAGAATAATAGCGGGTAAAACATCTCCTTCTTTAACAAAGAATAAAAGTGAAGTGAATACAATGCAAATAAGGTACGATCCGAAAAGGAATTTCTTTTTGGAACCAGAAAAGTCCGCCATGGCTCCCAAAACAGGGCCTGTAACAATTACAAGTATGTATGAAATAGGGATAGCAACGCTTCCCCAGAGAAATTCGCCGAATCCCTTGCCGAAAAGCTGTTCGGATACTACAACGCTGACAAAGTAGGCGTTAAAAACCGCCGTTATTATTACAGTTGTGTAGGATGAATTCGCAAAATCGAACATGCACCATCCGAAAATTTCCTTTGGTGATGATTTTAGCGCTTTTTGATTTTTATCGCCTATTGACATAATAAATCTTCCATTGTTTTATATTATCAAAATAGTTTAAAATGTACCCTATCTGAATGGGAAGTCTTATAGAAAGAAAATAAAAAGCCCAAAATATTGCAACAACTTCTTTTCCTAAGCTATTGATGAATATAATTTAAAACTTGACAATATTGGGACTATAATTATGAGTCTATATGCAGAAACAAATAATTTTTTATTTTAAGTGAAAAACATATGAAAAAATTAAATGAAATCGCACAGGTTCTGGCAGTTACAAAAGACAAAAAAATAATTGAAAAATTTCTTGAAAGTCTTTTGACGAAAAACGAGATGAATGAAATTTCCTCAAGGTGGGAGCTTGTAAAACTTTTGGATAACGGCATGACCCAGAGAAAAATATCAGATCGGCTGGGATTAAGCCTTTGCAAGATCACCCGCGGTTCAAAAGAGCTAAAGAAAAAGTCTTCAGCTTTTAAGTATATGATTGATATGCATAAAAAGCTGTTCAGATAATTCCATAAATAACCTGTTATTATTTTAAAATTTTAAAAAGCTATGAGTTTTTATTGCATAGTATTTGTTAAATATAAAATTACGAGGAGTATATGAAATCAAAAGCAAAGTCAAAGGTAAAAGTTCAACCAAAAGCAAAACCAAAAACTAAAATTAAAGCCAAGGCCAAGGCAAAAGTAAAAACCAGGTCAAAGCCGGCTGTAAAAACAAGCGCTAAACTAAAGAAAGTCATCAGCGCAAACGCGAGATCGGTGTCTGAAAAATATACAAGAGTATTTTTAGATGAAGATGAAATACCACGTCAATGGTATAACCTTGCAGCCGATCTTCCGAGTCCGATGCAGCCACCTTTAGGGCCTGACGGCAATCCGGTCAGCCCTGACCAGCTTGCTCCTGTTTTCCCCATGAATTTAATAGAACAGGAAGTAAGCCAGGAAAGATGGATCGATATTCCGGAAGGAATTTTGGAACTGCTTTACAGATGGAGGCCGTCTCCGCTTCACAGGGCAAGACATCTGGAGAAAGCACTGGGTACTCCTGCGAGGATATATTACAAGAACGAAAGCCTTTCACCTGCGGGAAGCCATAAGCCGAACACTGCTGTAGCGCAGGCATGGTACAATAAGGAATTCGGTATTAAAAAGCTTACTACCGAAACCGGCGCAGGCCAGTGGGGCAGTGCTTTATCATTCGCATGTTCTCTGGTCGGTCTTGAATGCAAAGTATTCATGGTGCGCATAAGCTATGAGCAGAAGCCCTATCGCAAGATGATGATGCAGGTGTGGGGCGGCAAATGTATTCCAAGCCCGAGCATGGAAACCCAGGCCGGACGCGATATTCTGGCAAAAGATCCGACTACTCCAGGCAGTCTCGGAATCGCTATAAGCGAAGCGGTCGAAGCAGCGGTAACTGACAGTACAGGCCAGACAAGATATGCCCTGGGAAGTGTACTGAATCATGTTATGCTCCATCAGACAATCATCGGACTTGAAACGCAGAAGCAGCTTAAGAAATTCGGTGAAAAAAAGGTGGATGTCGTAATAGGGTGTGCCGGCGGCGGCAGTAATTTTGCCGGGCTGGCCTTCCCGTTCACTAACGATAAAATACACGGAGCAAATATAGAGATCATTCCGGTAGAACCGGCCTCTTGCCCCACGCTGACAAGAACTAAATTCGTGTACGATCACGGCGATGTCGCGAAAATGACCCCGCTTCTTCCGATGTACTCGCTCGGCCACAGCTACGTCCCTGAGCCTATACACGCTGGCGGTCTGCGCTATCACGGCATGGCCCCGCTTGTTTCACAGGCTGTTGTAGAAGGCCTGATGACACCCATGGCCCTGCAGCAGCTTGAATGCTTTGAGGCTGCTCTTGTATTTGCAAGATCAGAAGGAATTATTGTAGCGCCCGAAACAAGCCATGCTGTTGCGGCAGTTATTAGAAAAGCAAGGGAAGCTAAAGAAGAAGGAAAGGAAAAAGTGATCGTATTCAACCTGAGCGGGCATGGACTTCTCGATCTTTCCGGATATGACAAGTATATGTCGGGACAGCTCGAAGATCATGAAATGTCGCAGGAAGAAATCGAGAACGCGATGCGCGAACTTGACGGTCTTCCCAAACCGGCGATAAACAGAACCGGCAGATGGTAGTACAGAGATAATAAATGCGTCTTTCAAGATATATTCTGCCTACAATGAAGGAAGATCCTTCTGATGCTGTTATCGTGAGCCATAAGCTTATGATGCGTGCCGGACTGATTCGAAAAGAATCAGCCGGCATGTATATTTATCTTCCGCTCGGATTCAGAGTTCTGAGAAAGATAATAAACATTGTAAGGGAGGAGATGGACAGGGCAGGGGCTTTCGAATTTCTCATGCCCGAGCTTACGAACGCCGATCTGTGGAAGGAGTCCGGTAGATGGGACACCATGGGCCCGGAAATGATAAGAATAAAGGACAGGAATAGTATCGAGTATGCTCTTGCTCCTACGCACGAAGAAGCATTTACATCCGCAGTGCGCTCACTGATTTCATCGTACAGGGACCTGCCTTTGAATGTATATCAGATAAATACGAAATTCCGCGATGAAATACGGCCAAGATTCGGTGTAATGAGAAGCAAAGAGTTCATAATGAAGGATGCATACTCGTTCGATATAGACGAAGCAGGACTGGAAGAGTCGTATCAGACAATGAGAAAAACATACAGGCGCATATTCGAAAGATGCGGCCTGGAGACTATTCCGGTGCAGGCAGATACAGGCAGCATGGGGGGCAGCAATTCCGAGGAGTTCATGGTTGCATCCGAGGTAGGAGAGGAAGCCCTGCTGATATGCAAATCATGCGATTACAAAGCTAATCAGGAAAGGGCTGAATATCTTAGAGCACCTGAAAAAAATACCGAATCCATACAAAAAATTGAAACAGTGGATACTCCGAACGTCAGGACCATCGATGACCTGGTTAAATTTTTTAACTGCTCTGCGGATAAATTTCTTAAGAGCATAATATATATTGCGGATAATAAACCGGTCATGGCTGTTGTTCCCGGCAGCAGGGAAATAAATGAACTGAAATTAAAAAATTATCTAAGTGCAAAAGAATTTGAGCTTGCTCCGAATAATGTTGTAGAGGAAGTCACTGCCGCTCCGGTCGGGTTTGCCGGGCCTGTAAATGATTTTAAAATTAGAACCGTATTCGATATTTCAGTTAAGGAGATTGTGAATGGCATAACAGGCGCGAATATTGCCGACAAGCATTTTAAAAATGTAAATCCGGGGCATGATTTTAACATTAAAGATGAAACGGACATTACGATTGCAGTTGAAGGGGATATGTGCCCTAAATGCGGAAAGCCCATGATAGTAAAACGTGGCATTGAGGTAGGTCATATATTCAAGCTGGGATATAAATATACAAAAGCAATGAATCTGACTGTCCTGAATGAAAACAGCAAGGAGATCCATCCGATCATGGGCTGCTACGGTATCGGCGTTAACAGGACAATCGCAGCTGTCATTGAGCAGAATAATGACGATAGAGGCATTAAATGGCCGCTTTCTATCTCTCCTTTTCATGTTCATCTTATAGGCCTTGGGAAAAGCGGTGAAGAGATAAAAATGGCAGATGAGATTTATTCAGCTATAATCGACTCAGGTCTTGAAGTTATATACGATGACAGGAAAGCTAGCCCGGGCTTTAAATTCGCTGATGCCGACCTTGTGGGAATACCTGTTAAAGTTACAATCGGTAAAAGCTACTTTACCAATAAAGAAATCGAGGTTAAGCTCAGAAATTCGAAGGATATGAAGGATATTAAAAAGATCTCCAAAGAAAATTTTTTAATATTTTTAAAGGATTTAAAGAATTTAATTGATAATGAAGGAAATTCCGCTATTGAATTATTTGAAAAGTTGAATTAGATTATATATAATAGACTTGTTGCGAAACTAAGATTTTTTATAGTTAGATATATCAGGTGTCATTTTGGGGAACGAAGTGACGAGAAATTATTCAAATGTAATTAGATTTCTACCTTTGGTCAATATGGCAGTTTCACAATAATTATATTTTTTATTTCCGGATATTTTGTTATTTTTTTTATTGACTCAAAATAGGCCGGTATATAATTTACACTTTCTATACGGGGCGTGGCGCAGTCCGGTAGCGCACCTGGTTTGGGACCAGGGAGCCGGAGGTTCAAATCCTCTCGCCCCGAA
>JAFGSG010000142.1 GCA_016934735.1 Spirochaetota bacterium
CAAGGAGGAACTGATATGGCCTATGGAGATATCTATGATTAAAGAAAGTCTCATGAACAGGGATGAGCGTGAGATAAAACAGAAAAAAATAAGCAGCCGCTCTTCTAAAATAGAAGAGTTTAAACAAAAAATTTCAGACGATCTGTATCTGGATCATGCGATAAAAAAAATCGCTTCTGATTTATCCCGCTATCTTGCTAAATAAAGACTTGTTAATTGAAATAATCGGGGGCAAATATGTTCAAGCCTTTTTATATACGCCCCCGGATTTTCAATTACAAACTCTTAAAGCTCAAACAATCCTAAAAATAAATATTTTTATGCTTGCGAAGCAGGTATGAATATCTATTATGAAAACATGGAAAAAAATGAATTATTTATTAAACTGACAGAAAGTAAAAAATTAAAAATACTATTTTTCATTCTGCTGGCCGCTGTTTCAGTTTCAATCATATACATATTCAGTTATTTTTTCTGGCCGTTTTTATTTGCTCTTATTTTATATATAGCATTAAAACCGGTATATAACTTTTCGGTTAAATACCTTAAATACAAATTATTATGTTCCACGCTAGTAATTATTTCGATAATTTTTTTCGTAATGATTCCGCTTTTCTTTATATTGCTGATTCTCGCAAATCAGGCTTACGATTTTTATCTTTTTTTAGAAAACCAGTTTCAGGCCGGTACGTTTCATCTGTTTTTTCAGAACAATGAAATAATCAAAAAAATACTATCCCTTATAAATATAAACCAGAGGGAAATTTTACAGCAAATAATCGGCCTTTTAAGCAAGACATCTTTTCAAATATTTTCAAATGTGACCTCAGTCCTTTCATTTTCAATTAAGTTTGTTTTAAATCTTTTAACAATGCTGCTTATTCTTTTCTTTCTTTTTAAAGACAGTGACAAACTCTCGGCTATGTTTTATAGAAACCTTCCTTTCCCGGAAGATATTGAGAAAGATATTATAAACAGATTGAATATTGTTATTAAAGTTTTATTTGCCGGTAATATCTTTATTATGATTGCGCAGGGATTTGTTGTTGGAATAGGATTCTGGGTGTTCGGCTTTCGTATGCCTTTATTATGGGCTGTTGTAACTGCAATATTATCGCTTATTCCGGGCCTGGGTACGCCGCTTATATGGATTCCTGCAGTGATATATCTTGCTGCAACAGGCTCATATATAAGCGCCATGATACTCGGATTATGGTGTTTAATAGGATATTTATTGCTGGAAAATATTGTTAAACCGAAACTTTTTGGAAAAAAATTAAACTTCCATCCTCTTATTTTCTTTTTCCTGCTTATAGGAAGTATTCAGACCTTTAATTTACCAGGTGTGATAATAGGCCCTGTGCTTCTCAGTCTCTTCTTTTCTTTATGGGAACTTTATAAATTGCTTGATAAATACAGCGCTGATAATAAAACGAACTAAATTTCACTATCAGGAGTACGTTTTATGATATCAGCGCTTGAGAAATATGATCCGCAGATCTATGAATTAATCAGACAGGAAGAAGCCAGGCAGAGCGGTTCAATCCGCCTTATACCGTCCGAGAATTACGTATCCCTGGCTGTAATGATGGCCTCATCGAGCTGCCTTACAAATAAATATGCAGAAGGATATCCCGGTAAAAGATATTATGAAGGGCAGCAGGTTACGGATCTGATCGAGAATCTCGCTGTTGCGCGGGCAAAGAAAATATTCAAGGCTGATCATGCAAATGTACAGTCATACTCCGGCTCAGTGGCAAATCTTGCCGCGTATAACGCATTAATCAAACCCGGCGACACTATCATGGGCCTTTCTTTGTCCAATGGAGGGCATCTCACACACGGCTGGAACGTAAGCGTCTCAAGCAAGTTCTATAATTCGGTTCAGTACTCCGTTGATCCGAAAACAGGCAGATTGGATTACAGCCAGATTGAAGACCTGGCAAAAAAAAATAAACCGAAAATAATTATTTCCGGTGCGACTGCATATCCGCGCGAGATCGATTTTAAAGCATTCGGAGATATTGCAAAAAAGACCGGCGCTTACCATGTAAGCGACATTGCGCATATATCGGGCCTTGTTGTAGCCGGAATCCATAACAGCCCGGTTCCGCACGCAGATATTGTTTCCACAACAACACATAAAACACTTCGCGGCCCCAGAGGCGGCATGCTTTTATGCAAGGAAGAGCATGCTGATAAGGTAGACAAATCGGTGTTCCCCGGTGTACAGGGCGGACCGCATATGCATACAATAACAGCTCTTGCTGTTGCACTAGCAGAAGCTGATACCGCGGAATTTGTTACTTATGCCAAACAGATTAAAAAAAACGCAAAGCGGCTTGCTGATAAACTTTTATCTTACGGTTTTAATCTTGTAAGCGGCGGCACGGACAATCATCTTATCCTGATAGACCTTAGAAATAAAAACATCCCAGGCAAAAAGCTGGCCAAAGCTCTCGACAGAGCAAGAATTGTTACTAATTATAACACAGTACCGGGTGATTCCGCATCAGCCTTTAATCCAAGCGGCATAAGGCTGGGCACACCTGCTGTGACTACCAGGGGAATGAAAGAGGACCAGATGGACATCATTGCGCAATTTATTAATAAAGTCGCGGATAATATCGACAACGAATCTATAATCGAAGAAACCGGCAAGGAAGTATTAATGCTCTGCTCCAAATTCCGCGTACCAGAACATTTTATTATTCCAGGAAAGGATTTATAAAAATATCAGCAATGAAAGCCAAAGATATTATCCGGCACATATTCGGTTATATTATCGGCGGCGCATTATTCGCTTTAGTGATCCCTTATGGAATATATAACCTATCCATAAAAACAATTTATATAATTCCAATTAGTTTTCCGGAAAACAATTATATTGCTTTAATAATATCCGGATTGCTGTTTATTATAGGAATCATTTTTATTCTATGGTCAAATCTGTATTTGTTCGCTATAGGTAAAGGCGGGCCGGCCGATGTAGTTGGCATTACGATCAGCCCAAGGACAAAGCATCTGGTAATAGCAGGCCCCTACCGCTATACAAGAAATCCCATGGTTTTCGGCGCTTTATCCTGCTACTTCGCGATTGCCATTTTCCTTAATTCAATAATTACACTTGGTGTTCTGGTATTGTTCGTTTTTATTATAATAATTTATTTAAAAAATACTGAAGAAAAAAGATTATTGAATGATTTCGGCGAGGAATACATTCAATATAAGAAAAAAGTATCCATGATCTTTCCATGGCCTAAAAGATTAAAATAATATAACCTGTCTTAAAAATCATAAAAATTATTTTCCTTGATAAAAATTGTACTCCTTCCTTATCATTTCTTTAATATAAGGGAACCTCTAAAAATCAGATTTTTTATTGTTTTATCAAATAAAAAACCTGATTTCTACAGCAATTTGTTCTCAATGGTTACATCCAAATTTAATTATTAGAGGTAACCATAAATTAAAGCATCATTTTTCAATTGAAATATGTCAAAATTCAAGCTAATATCAAATTTTACACCTTCGAAAGACCAGCAAAATGCGATCGAAGCACTGGCTAACGGAGTTAAATCCGGAATGAAGTACCAGACTTTGCTCGGAGTGACCGGTTCAGGCAAAACTTACACAATGGCAAAGGTGATCGAGAGCGTCAACAGGCCCGCACTCGTACTTACACATAATAAAACACTCGCAGCCCAGCTTTACCGCGAGTTCAGCCAGTTCTTTCCGGAAAATGCTGTCGAGTACTTTGTGTCATATTACGATTACTACCAGCCTGAAGCCTATGTAGCTTCGCAGGACCTGTATATTGAGAAGGACTCTTCAATAAATGACGAAATAGACAGGCTTCGTCTTAAAGCCACATCGTCAATACTTGACAGAAAAGACGTTATCGTTGTTTCGTCGGTCTCATGCATATACGGACTCGGTACACCTGAAGAATTCGAATCAATGCAGGCGCGGGTAAAAACAGGAGAATCCGTAGACAGGGACGAATTACTACATAAGCTCGTAGCAATATATTACGAAAGAAACGATTTCTCATTCGTACGGGGCACATTTCGCGTTAAGGGAGATATTGTCGAGATTTTCCCCGCTTATCTGCAGGACGCGTTCAGAATAGAGTTTTTCGGGGATGAAATAGAAAATATAAGCAGCATTGACCCTCTAACCGGCAAAATTAAACAGAAGCTTAAAAGCGCCTTTATTTACCCTGCAAAGCATTTCGTATCCTCGCATGAGCGTATGAAAAAAATAGTGAACGATATTGAAGCAGAGCTTAAAGACAGGCTGGAATTCTTTAAAAAGCAGGGGAAGCTACTGGAAGCGCAAAGGCTTGAGACAAGAGTTAAATACGATATTGAGATGATGCTTGAAATAGGATATACGAGCGGGATTGAGAACTATTCAAGAATAATCGCAGGCAGAAAAGCCGGCGACCGGCCGGCATGCCTTTTCGATTACTTTAAAGGCCATTTCCTTACGCTTATAGACGAATCACACGTAACAATCCCGCAGGTGCGGGGTATGTATCACGGAGACAGATCAAGGAAGCAGAACCTTGTTGACTACGGATTCCGCCTCCCTTCAGCTCTGGATAACCGGCCGCTGTATTTCGAAGAGTTTGAGAACATAATGCACAATGTGATATTCGTGTCTGCGACTCCGCAGGATTACGAACTCAATATAAGCAAACAGGTCGTTGAACAGATCATCAGGCCGACCGGGCTGCTCGATCCGCTTATCGAGGTGAGGCCAGCGCAGAACCAGGTCGACGATCTGATCAGCGAG
>JAFGSG010000143.1 GCA_016934735.1 Spirochaetota bacterium
AAAAAAATAAGCAGAACCGGCAGACATAGAACTGCCACTATGCAGGTAAATAAAATAAATAGTGATAATTTGATTAAAGTCATATATTTTTTATGAATATTATATTCCGTAAGGAATAATTTTTCAGAATATTCGACCGTGACGTTAAGAATTATTAAAAGCAATAGTTTATCGGGGAACGAAAGAGATCAAGACTTTTAAAAATGTAAAATAAATAAAAAATACTTGCGAAACATCCCGTTTGAATATTTTATTTTAACAATAAATGATATATTTAAAATACCGGTGATTCCCTGATTTGGATTATTATTGGAATCAGCCGGTACCTTAATAATTTTAAAATTAAGGAGGATTTATGATAAAAGTAATTATGGTTTTATTATTTTTTGCAGTGTTCGGAATGCTTAGAGCATATGCGGAAGGAGGTTTCGAAAAGGATGTTATAAAGACTTCCGCAGGCGGCCTTGAAATAATTTTCTTCGGCCATGCATCTTTAATGATGAAATATAGTGCTAAGGTCATACACGTAGATCCGTACGGCGAAGAAGCAGATTATTCCATACTCCCCAAAGCAGATTTGATACTGCTCACCCATGAGCATGGTGACCATATGGATGCAGTAGCTATTAAGAACATACGTACTGACAGTACTGATATAGTTCTTACAAGAAAGTGTGCGGAAAAAGTTTCCGGCGGTATAGTAATGAATAACGGGGATACAAAGACAGTGATGAACATTAAGATTGAAGCTGTGCCTGCGTATAATATCGTCAATAAACGCGGCGATGGCAGGTCATTTCATCCTAAGGGGGACGGAAACGGTTACATATTGACATTCGGCGAAAAGCGCGTTTACATTGCAGGCGACACTGAGAATACACCGGAAATGAAAGCGCTTAAAAATATAGATGTCGCTTTTTTACCCATGAATCTGCCATATACCATGACGCCGGAAATGGTTGCAGATGCTGCAAAGGCGTTTAAGCCGAAAATTATTTATCCGTATCATTTCGGTGAGACAGATACATCAAAGCTTATCAGCCTGCTTAAAGACAGCGGCATGGAAATCCGCATCCGTAAAATGAAATAAAAAATTTGGAAATATTGCAATATCTTACAGAATCTCGGTTTACCGAATTACTTGTTAGCAATAATCCGGCCGGGATAAATAAATTCAGGGAATGGATTTTTTACCCCTCAATGCTTTTCGGTTCGACAAACAAGTGGTGGAATTCAGGCAAAAGGGATAATCCCCATGAAGGTCTGGATTTATGCTTTTACGCCGATCAGTCTGATAAAATACTTCGCATAAATGAAGGCGTAAATATCCCGGCAATGTTCGACGGAATTGTCGCAGGTATTATCGATGACTTTCTTGGAAAGTCAATTATTGTGGAACATAATATTGCAGGAAAAGCTGAAAGCTTGTTTTATAGTATTTTCGGCCATGTAATACCTGCCTGCGGAATTGATGCAGGCAGCGCTGTTAAACAGGGGGATATAATCGCTGTTCTTGCGGATGCACGCAGGTCAAAAGCAAAGGTATTTCCGCATCTCCATATTACTATTGGATATTTATCCCGGGGCGGTTCCTTCCCAGGGCTTAACTGGAGCACAATAAGCAATCCGGAAATATTTACTTTGTTTGATCCTGTCACGGTTATCGGAGATGTCTATAGTATAATTACTGATCCGGTAATATAAAATAATCAGCCAAAGAGCTCTTTCCCGGATTAGAAAAGTCGCACATAATGTCAAATTAGCCTATGAAAGAAGGTCATAAGACTATCCCGTTTCCGGTTGTTATGCTCGGACTTGTCAGCTTTTTTACAGACGCGGCAACAGAAATGCTGTATCCGCTTGTGCCTGTCTTTGTATCTCTTCTCGGATCAGGCGCGATAGCGCTCGGAATAATTGAGGGACTGGCAGAAACAACTGCCAGCGTGCTGAAGCTGGCAGGCGGGATAATCTCCGACAGAACAGGAAGGAAAAAATTACTGGTTCTGCTGGGTTATTCGGTTTCGTCGCTAATAAGGCCGCTTACGGGAGCTGCTGCATCGCCATGGCATATTGTTTTTGTACGCATGATCGACAGAGTGGGCAAAGGCATACGCACTGCGCCGCGCGATGCTCTTATTGCGTCCGCAGCAGACAGAAGTATTCGCGGTAAAGCTTACGGCTTTCACAGGGCAATGGACCATGCGGGCGCTGTTGCAGGGCCTTTGCTCGCGGTTATCTCTATTGTTATAATATTCCATTTCTTCCCGGATATTATTCCGTTAAATGCGCTGAGAATTACCTTTTTTGCTGCCCTGATACCAGGCTTTATTGCCGTATTTATAATTATATTTTTTATTAATGAATCATCGCCGCAGATAAAGACGATTCAAAAATCCAGGATTTCCTTAAAGGCATTTAATAAAAATTTTGTCGCGTATCTTGCTGTAATCAGTCTTTTTACATTGGGCAATTCATCGGATGCTTTTATGCTTTTACGCATTGCGGACTCACTTGAAGAATCCGGCGCTCTTATTGCATTGACTGAAAATCTTCCTTTTATTAAAATCATGTTAAATCGTTTCCCGGATTTGCAGGTTCAAAAATGCGTTATGAGCATTTTCGCCCTTCCTTTTTTCTGGGCTTTTTTTCATATGCTTAAATCTGTTTTATCCACTCCGCTCAGCGCCCTCTCTGATAAAATCGGCAGAAAGAAAGTGATAATCATCGGCTGGTGCATTTATGCGCTTGTTTATGCAGGTTTTGCTTTTTCGGATTATGTTCCTGAAGACAAAAGAATATTTGCCTATATAATGCTCTTTGCGGTTTATAGTTTTTATTATGCTTTTACGGAGGGAACGGAGAAAGCGCTTGTTGCCGATATTGTTCCGGAAGAAATGAGGGGAAGCGCTTTTGGAGCATACAGCTTCGCAGTCGGGATATTCGCGCTTCCTGCGAGCGTAATCTTCGGTGCTGTTTATGCTGCCGCAGGAGCAATGTACGCTTTTATGCTCGGAGCAGCAATTGCGATCGCAGCAATGCTTTCTTTTTTGATTTTTGTAAAGGAAAGAAAAATTTAGAAAATTTTTAGTAAAATCTTTTTATTGCTTTTAAATTACCGATATTTCCTACAATTTTAGTTTGACAATTCACGTCTTTTTAAATATCAGGGTAAATCATGAGAACAAAAATACTAATTAGAACATTTTTTATAATAATTGTATTGATTGTAATGATTTCCGGATGCGGCAGGAGGAAGCAGTCCATAACTGTTGCAGGCTCGACAGCGTTTCAGCCTTTTGCGGAGAAGCTGGCGGATCAGTACATGCAGATCTATCCCGATGCATACATTACTATCCAGGGAGGCGGTTCTGCCGTTGGAATACAGTCAGCCTTATCCGGTGCTGCTCAGATCGGGATGGCTGATCTTGTTACATTGCCGGAAGAAGCAAAAGCGCTATGTTCAGTTATAGTAGCCAGAGACGGTATAGCGGTTATTGTAAATTTAAAAAATCAGGTAAATAACTTAACTTCTTCACAGATAAGGGAAATATATAACGGTAAAATAGATAACTGGAAGGATGTCGGCGGAAAGGATCATCCGATAACAGTAATATCGCGCGAGGAAGGTTCAGGTACAAGGTCTTCTTTTGAGTCCATAATAAAAAATGTGTCTTTAACCAATAACGCTATTATTCAGGATTCAAACGGCACAGTCCGTGAGACTGTCGTTAATGATATTAACACTATCGGTTATATATCACATGGGCTTGTTAACGATAAAATTAAACCTGTTTTGGTAAACGGGATAGCCAGCACAGAAGAAGAGATAATTAAAGGCCGATATGCTCTTGTAAGGCCTATATTCTTTTTAACAAAAGAAACCCCGAAGGAAAAGATCAAGGATTTTATTGATTATATTCTTTCAAAGCCGGGACAGGAAACAATAAAACAAAACGGTTTAATTCCGGCTAAATAAAATTTTACTTAATCCCCCGTCCCTTTCTCATATTTTAGAAAGAGGAAAAATAAATAATTTATCAGATAATAATTAAAATATTAAATGAAAGTTCTTACTGAAAAAGGGATATACAGACTTCTGATGATAATAGCCCTGTCGGCTATTGCCATGCTTCTTCTTATTGTTCTCTTTATATTAAAAGAAGGCCTTCCTTTTATTTTTATAACCGGCATTCGGGATTTTCTTTTATCTTCCGAATGGAAACCTGCTGCAGGTAAATTCGGAATATTCCCAATGCTGGTCGGTTCTCTATGGGTCACTTTGGGGGCAATGATAGTCGGAGTTCCTCTCGGTCTTGCGGGAGCCGTTTTTATTTCCGAATTCATACCCAGATGGGCTATGAAGATAATCAAACCCACTATTGAACTTTTAGCCGGTATACCTTCTGTTGTTTATGGCTTCATAGGTGTCATGGTGCTTGCCCCTTTGATCAGGGATTATTTCGGAGGGCCGGGGCTTTCAATAGCAGCAGGCGCGATAATTCTAGGTATAATGATTCTCCCGACTATTTTAAGCATTTCAATCGACTCCATAAAGGCAGTGCCTAATTCGTACCGTGAAGGCGCATTTGCCCTGGGCGCAACCCACTGGCAGACAATACACATGGTTGTGATTCCTGCAGCGCGTTCGGGAATTGTAGCAGGGATAATACTCGGCCTGGGACGCGCTATCGGCGAGACCATGGCTGTCATAATGGTCGTCGGCAATGCTGTTAAGCTTCCCGGGTCTGCTTTCGATTCAGTGCGGACTTTAACGGCGAATATCGCGCTTGAAATGGGTTATGCAACCGGGAAACACAGGGAAGCACTGTTTGCAACAGGCGTGGTTCTTCTTGTAATAATTATGGTATTAAATTATTTTGCTGCCTCAGCGATAAAAAGGGGAGTAAAAAAATGATAATTCATCCCCGCCATACTCAAATTATAGCCATCTCAATGCTTGTAATATTAACAGTTTTTACCCTTGCAATTCTTGTCTTTATAATATTATTTGTTTTCAGCAAAGGCCTGCCATATATAAGCTTTGATTTTCTTTTTTCCAATCCTGAGGATATGGGTAAGGCAGGCGGGATTTTCCCGACACTTATCGGCACAATAGTTCTGCCCCTGCTCGCGATAATCATCGCTACTCCGCTGGGAGTGGGCACTGCCGTGTATCTCACTGAATATACCAGGGAAAACCGGATCACTAGGATTATCCGTTTTGGTGCGGATTGCCTTGCAGGAATACCGTCGATCATTTTCGGATTATTCGGATTTATTTTTTTTGTGACCACTCTTGAAATGGGATGGTCGATCATATCCGGCTCGCTGACCCTGGCGTTTATGATACTGCCTACGATTATCCGCACAAGCGAAGAAGCAATAAAGGCTGTACCGTATTCTTACAGGGAAGTCGGATTTTCTCTTGGTGCTACTTTATGGCAGACTGTAAGAAAAATCGTTCTGCCGAATGCGCTTCCGGGCATAGTTACGGGAATAATGCTCAGCATAGGTCGTTCAATCGGAGAAACAGCTGCAGTTATTTTTACCGCAGGTTCCTCTCTGAGAATTCCAAATTCCGTCTTTGATTCAATAAGAACAATGTCGGTTCATTTTTATATTCTCGCGCGCGAAGGCATTTCAAGTAAAAATGCTTATGCGACAGCTGCAGTGCTTATTATTTCAATATTATTAATTAACCTTGTTACTTACTGGATCATGAACAGATTTATTGCGAAAAAGACAAAATAAATAATTAAGTTATGGATAAAAACAAATATATTATAAATAATCTTAACGTATTCTGGAATAAGGCCCAGGTCCTTCGGTCCATTGATATTCAGGTGCCTTCACATAAAATTCTCGGTATCATCGGCCCGTCAGGTTCCGGTAAAACCGTGTTTTTAAGATCTCTTAACAGAATGAACGACCTTGTGCCGGAGATCAGAGTTGAAGGACAGATCCTGCTTGACGGAGAGGATATTTATCATCCGGAATGCGATGCTGTTTCTATCAGAAAAAGAGTGGGTATGGTATTTGCGCTTCCGGTGCCTCTGCCTGCGAGTATTTACGACAACGTAATATTCAATCCGGGCCTGTCAGGAATTCGCGACCATAAAAAACTCGATCTTCTTGTTGAGAAGAGCCTTAAATCCGCCTTTCTCTGGGACGAAGTGAAAGACAGGCTTAAGACATCTGCTATGAGACTTTCAGGAGGACAGCAGCAGCGCCTGTGCCTTGCGCGGGTACTGGCAATGGAGCCGGAAGTGATACTGCTGGATGAACCGTGTTCTGGACTTGATCCGATTTCCACCGCAGCGATTGAAGACGCGCTCAGAATATTAAAAGATACTTATACTATAATTCTTGTGACGAATAACACAAAGCAGGCCGCGCGTGTTGCCGATAACACTGCATTTTTTTTAATGAATGAAATGGTTGAATACGGGCCTACTGAACAGATTTTTACCGTACCCGGAGACAAGCGGACAAATGATTATATTACGGGACGTTTTGGATAAGCATAATGCCGAAAATAATTAAAGTTAAACAACTCGACTTGTATTACAACCAATTCCAGGCTCTTAAGTCTGTTAATATGGACGTTGACAATAATAATATCATTGGCCTGATCGGTCCTTCCGGGTGCGGCAAATCGACACTTTTAAGAACGCTTAACAGGATGAATGACCTTATTGAAGGCGTAAAGATCAAAGGTGAAATATTGCTGGATGGTGTCAACATTTACAGCTCTCAGATGGAGATATATGAACTCCGGAAACGCGTAGGCATGGTTTTCCAGCGTCCGAATCCGTTTCCACTTTCGATTTTTGAAAATGTTTCCTTCGGATTAAAGGTTGAAAGATTTACTGATAAAAAAAAGACAGCTGAAATTGTAGAAAAGAGTTTACAGGCTGCATGGCTCTGGGATGATCTTAAAGATAAACTGAATGAGTCTGCTATAAAGCTGCCTTTGTATCAGCAGCAGCTCCTGTGCATTGCAAGGCTCCTTGCTGTGGAGCCTGAAGTTATTCTGATGGATGAACCGTGTTCCGCGCTTGACCCGATCGCGACCATGAAAGTTGAAGAGCTGATGCTTGAACTTAAGAAAGAATATCATATAGTGATAGTCACTCATAACATGCAGCAGGCTGCCAGAATATCCGATCTGTGCGGATATATGCTTCTTGGTGAGATGATAGAATTCGGCAAAACATCCGATATCTTTACTAACCCGAGGGATAAAAGGACACAGGACTACATTACCGGAAGATACGGCTAAAAAATAAACGGGGTATAAATATGGATAGACATTTTTTTGATGAATTAGAATCGCTTAAAGAGATATTGCTGAAGATGGGCGCAATAGCGGAAAATATGGTTAACGTAACAATAAAAGCTCTTGTTGAACATGATTCGAAAGTATTGGCGGAATTAAGCGGGAATGAGAGCAAGCTGAATCATCTCCAGGTCGAAATTGACGAATATTGCTTAAAATTAAACGCGTTGCATCAGCCTACTGCAAGTGATCTGCGTTTTCTTTTCGGAGTTATAAAAATTAATTCGGAACTTGAGAGAGTCGGGGATCACGCAGTGAATATCGGCAGAAGCATATTAAAAATTCTGGATGGTAAACAGCTTAAGCCTTTTGTAGATATGCCGCAGATGGTTGACATTGTAAATGCCATGTTCAAAGAAAGCCTTCATGCATTTGTTAATCTTAACGTGGACAAGGCAAGGAATATCCTTTATCGTGATGATCAGGTTGATAAGCTGCGGTATAAAATAATTCAGGAATTGACGGAATTAATGAAAAAGGATCCTGCAACTATAGAATACGCAATAAACTTAATCCTTATTGCGAATAAGTTTGAAAAAATCGCTGATCATGCAACCAATATTGCCGAAGTTGTTATTTTCGTAGCACAGGGCAAGGATGTACGTCATCATTTCAGTGATCCGCTATAGCACTGTTTATTATTGATTCCTGCTTATTCAGCCATCTCAATTGCATTTAGTACATCTTTCTTGGAGTAGATATCCCTGAGGCATAATGGTTCAAAGAAAGCTTCACCTGCAGGAAATACGGCGAGAAATGGAATAGACCTGCTGCCAAGTTGTGTTAATAATGCGGATGCCTCTGGATTTTCTCTTGTCAGATCCGCTATTAAGAGATCTATATTATTCCGATTTATTGCTTCTGTTACTTCTCTGGTGAAGAGAGATGTTTTTTCAACCAGTTTGCAGTTGGGGCACCAGTCCGCGGTAAAATCCACGATTGTTATCTTCCCCTTCTCCTTATTTTCAAAGAGGCGAGATAAGCTGAAGTCTGTTTTCGCGAATACTATGTACTCTGTTTTTTCTTCGTATTTATAAAAATAATTATAAGAGAGATGGTATCCCGCCAGCATTATTAATAATAATGCAGTTCCGGAAATAATTCTGTTTTTTTTTGGTCTGATCAGGGAACCGTATTTCCCGTATTGCCAAAAAGCGATACCGGTGGAAAGAAGGAACCAGAGAGTCGGCATAATCAGCATGGTCTCGAGAATACTGATAAGATAAACAGATGTGCCGAGAAGGAGGAAGCCCATTGCAGTCTCGAATGCTGTCATCCAGTCTCCGGGTTTCGGGATGAATCTCAATAATCCCGGATTTACACATAAGATAAAGTACGGCAGCGACATTCCGATCCCGATACTGATAAACACTGTAAATACAATAAAATACGGTTGTGTCGCTGTCCATGCAAGAGTGCCGCCAAGGAAAGGCCCGCTGCATGGAGTTGCGAGCAATGTGACCAGCAGACCCTTTGTGTATGCACCGGCATACTTATTCGAATTCCAGTTTAAATTTTTACCGGCAAACCCCGGAGTGTTCAGCATAAATACCCCGAACATTGAAAGGGACAGGATAAATACAATTACTATCATTGTGATAAGGAAAAGACTGTTCTGGAAAAGAGTGCCCCAGCTATAACCCAGAAATGCAGCAAGAAACGCAAGTATGGCAAATGTTGTCAGGATGCCGAGTGAAAAAATTAGTCCGGATTTAATGTTTTCTTTTCTGTTGTTGCCTGAATACTTAACAATATCCAGTATCTTCAGACTGATTACAGGAAGAACACACGGCATAAAATTTAAAATAAATCCTGCTATTATGCCGAAAAGGATTGCCTGTAGGATATTTGAAACATTAAGAGTGGTAATAAATATGGGCTTAATTGAAGATAATTCATTGGAATAGGTTTTATTTCTTCGATTTTTCTGAAAAGCATCGTCGCTTAATTTATTTTGCGAAAGGATAATTCCGCTGCTGTTTTTATTCTGTGCCGCATTATATGTTCCGGTGGAAACCCTGACAGGATAATTAAGAGATATATCCTGAGGAAAGCATGCCTTATCAGAACACAACAGTGCTTTAACTGAAACAGCAACATAGTAATTACCCGGCTTTGTTGTCTTCTGCACTTTAAAGGGAATGTCAACTCTTGCTTCTTTTTCATATATCCATACATAATCACTTTCGCCTTTAGGCGTATATTTTTTCGGTGTTGTGAATCCCGGAGAGCTGAAAGTGAAACCGGTTGGAGGACTAATTTCGATTGTTGTTGGACGGCCTACGCCCGGGCCCTTCGGATTACCGTAAATGTAAAGTGTATCCGGTATGTCAATTTTTATTGCAAGCAGGGCTGAATCTCCGGCCTGAATTTCAAGTCTTTCATCAATTGGATATACTTTTATATTCTCTGAGATTTCTGCGATTGCCGGACTATTTAAAGAGAAAAATAAGGATGTATAAAATAAAAACTTGCTTATCATTTTACCAAACTCTCCTTTTTTAGGAAATATCTAATTTTTTTTAAAAAAGTCCAGCTAAAAAATAGCTTTACTGAAAAAAGAACTTCATATAAATTGATGGCTTATTTCAAATAATAAGCAGGGAGAATAATGAATAATACCGGAAAGACTATATATAACAGATGGGCCTTCAGGCTGATTATAATTAATGTAATTGTATTTATAGCACAGATTTTTGCTGAACAATACCGCGTAACATATTTGTTTCAGGGAGCCGGCAGGCAGGGTCCTTCTGTTTTTACTTTTTACATGGGGCTTATACCTGCATTGATAGCGGAAAAGGGATATGTATGGCAGGTGTTTACGTATATGTTTTTACACGATACGTATAATTTTATTCATCTTTTTTTCAACATGTATGCACTGCTGATTTTTGGTACTGCGGTAGAACAGGAATGGGGAAGCAAAAAGTTTCTTATTTATTATTTTTTCTGCGGTGTGTTTGCAGGGATTACAATTTTTTTAATTAATTTCATTCATCAGGGCATCGGTTACTTTATTCCTACCATAGGGGCATCGGGCGCTATATTCGGACTTCTGCTCGCATTTGGGATCCTTTTCCCTAATGCGGAACTTCTTCTGTTCTTTGTCATTCCAATAAGGGCAAAATATTTTGTTATTCTTTTCGCAGGCATTGAACTTTTTTTTGTATTTTCCGGGAGTGACAGCACTGTCTCGCATATTGGCCATCTTGGAGGATTGGCCGGCGGTCTTTTATATATTATTTTTATAAACAGAAGAGCGCTCGAATTTAAATACAAAAAGATCAAAGCCGTAAAATCCAGAATATCATCAAAAGAAAAACCTGTCCCCTTGAGCTACGGTGAAACAATGGATGTAAACAATACAGGGCTGCAGATCAATATACTGACAAAACTGAAAAAATCAGGCTTTGACTCGCTCACGGATGATGAGATTCAATATATTAAATATATGGAAATTATGACTGAAGATTTTGACAAAAGTGTACTTTGCAATGAAAGCGACCTTAACATAGAAGATGAGCATTGTAAAAAATGCGATTATTTTAAAGTATGTTTTATAAGAGAAGTAAAAAAATATATGGGAAATTGATCTTTGTAACTAACTTTTTTCTAATAAAAAATATTGACACGGCAAAAGCTTTATTTTGAATTATATATAAATTGATAATTTAAAAGCGTATTTCAGAAGGTTAATAAATCAGAATGCTTTACTTGCGGGGATTCATTTATTAAAATTATTTTCAGATAAATCTCAGAAACTTCCCGCAGTATTATGATGCTAATTACAATGACTTATCCTATCTGATGAAATAAATGTTAAATCTTGAATTTCAAGTAGAATTTAAATATTTTATAAAAGAGGTTTTTATATGACAAAAAGAGTTTATACTTTTGGACACCGCATAACTGAAGGAAACGCTGGAATGAAAAATCTGCTCGGCGGCAAGGGTGCAAATCTTGCAGAGATGTCGAACCTGGGAATACCGGTGCCTGCCGGTTTTACAATTACAACTGATGTTTGTTCGGAGTTTTATGAAAATAACAGGAAGTTCCCTGTGGAACTTGCAAAAGAGGTTGATAAAGCTGTAAAAAGCGTTGAGAAAATAATGGGCGCTAAATTTGGTGATCCGGAAAATCCTCTTCTTGTATCTGTCCGTTCAGGCGCGCGCGCGTCCATGCCAGGCATGATGGATACAGTGCTCAATCTGGGGCTTAACGAAGACACTATCAGGGGTATAATAAAGAAATCCGGCAATGAAAGATTCGCGTGGGATTCATACAGAAGATTTGTTCAGATGTACGGAGATGTTGTTCTCGGCTTAAAACCGGTTAATAAAGAAGATATTGATCCGTTTGAAGAAGTAATGGATCACCTTAAGGAAGAGAAAGGAGTAAAGGCCGATCTTGATCTTACTGTCAATGATTTGAAAGAACTGGTGCGCAGGTTTAAAGCACTTATAAAAAACAGGCTAGGCATGGATTTTCCGTCCGATGCGAATGAGCAGCTCTGGGGATCTATTGGCGCTGTATTCGGTTCATGGCACAATGAGAGGGCGATTCTTTACAGAAAGATGAACAATATTGACGACAGCTGGGGCACTGCGGTTAATGTACAGGCAATGGTATTTGGCAATATGGGCGATCAATGCGCAACGGGCGTCGCGTTCACAAGGGATCCCGCAACAGGAGATAACCGTTTTTACGGCGAATATCTGATCAATGCACAGGGCGAGGACGTTGTAGCAGGCATAAGAACTCCCCAGCAGGTGACGCTCGAAGGGTCGCGGAGCTGGGCAAAGAACAATAATATAAGCGAAGATGAAAGAAAAAGAAAATATCCTTCACTTGAAGAATATATGCCTGAAGTTTACCAGGAACTTGTTAAGGTATATCAGAAACTTGAAAAGCATTATACAGATATGCAGGATATTGAGTTTACCATTCAGGACAGAAAACTATGGATGCTCCAGACCCGTAACGGCAAGAGAACAGCTGCCGCAGCAGTAAAGATAGCTGTTGATATGGTAAACGAAAAGCTTATAACCAGGAAAACCGCATTACAGCGCATACAGCCTGATTCGCTTGACCAGCTTCTTCATCCGACATTCGACCCGAAAGCAGAAAAAAAGGTGATCACTAAGGGATTGCCCGCGTCACCGGGAGCCGCTACAGGCAGGATCGTGTTCAATGCGGACGAGGCTGACGCGTGGAACGCACGCGGAGAGCGCGCGATCCTTGTAAGGATAGAAACATCGCCTGAGGACCTGAAAGGCATGTCCGCGGCGCAGGGTATACTGACACAGCGCGGGGGACAGACATCGCACGCTGCTGTTGTAGCGCGCGGTATGGGCAAATGCTGCGTATCAGGCTGCGGCGAGCTCGAGATCGATTATCCAAGAAAGGAAATGAAGGTTAAAGACGTTATTATGAGAGAAGGGGATTATATTTCTTTGGACGGTTCAACAGGCGAAGTAATGCTCGGTGAAGTAAAGACTATTGAAGCTGAACTCTCCGGCGACTTCGGCATTATAATGCAATGGGCTGATGAATTTAAAAAGCTCGCGGTGAGAACCAATGCTGACACTCCGCATGATGCTAAGGTTGCGAGGAATTTCGGCGCCCAGGGCATAGGACTTTGCAGAACAGAACATATGTTCTTTGAAGGCGACAGAATAAAAGCTGTCAGGGAGATGATTCTCGCTAACGATGTTGAAGGCAGAAAAAGAGCGCTCGCGAAGCTGCTTCCCATGCAGAGAGATGACTTTTACGGCATGTTAAAGGCAATGGAAGGCTATGGCGTCACAATACGGCTTCTTGATCCGCCTCTGCATGAGTTTGTGCCGCATGAGGAAGCGAACCAGAGAGAGATGGCAATGGAACTCGGTACAACACCCGAAGCAGTAAAGGCAAAAGTAGACTCTCTGCACGAGTTCAACCCCATGCTCGGGCACAGGGGCTGCCGTCTCGGCATAACTTATCCGGAAATCACGGAGATGCAGGCGCGCGCTATATTCGAAGCAGCATGCAAACTCAAGAAGGAAGGCGTTGACGTGAAGCCTGAAGTAATGGTCCCTCTTGTAGGATCAGTGAAAGAACTTGCCATGCAGAAAGAAATAATTGTAAGCATTGCCGAAAAGGTCATGAAAGAAATGAATGTAAAAGTGGAATACCTTGTAGGAACGATGATAGAAGTACCCAGAGCTGCTGTTACTGCTGATGAGATCGCGACAGAAGCGGACTTTTTTTCTTTCGGCACAAACGATCTAACGCAAATGACTTTCGGATTCAGCAGGGACGATTCCGGGAGTTTTCTGCCCGAATACGTAAACAAAAAGATACTTTCAAACGATCCTTTCAGGATTCTTGACAGGGACGGAGTGGGACAGCTTGTAAGAATTGCTGTGGAAAAAGGAAGAAAGCAGAGGCCTAAGCTGAAACTGGGCATCTGCGGTGAACACGGCGGCGAGCCCAGTTCGGTTGAGTTCTGCCATATGGTCGGACTTGACTATGTAAGCTGTTCGCCATTCAGAGTGCCTATCGCAAGGCTTGCCGCAGCGCAGGCTGCTGTTAAAGATGCTGACGTGAATTTTGCCTCTAAAAGCAAAGCGAAAAAGTCTTCAAAAAAAGCTGTTAAAAGTAAAACTACAAAAGTAAAGGCAGGAAAGACTAAAAAAGCAGGCAAAAGCATAAAGAACAATAAAAAAGTTAAGAGAGTAAAAAAGTGAAAAAAATAATATCAATAATTATTTTAATTATCTCTTTTAATTCTATATTATTTGCTTCATATAAAGAGGCATTAACTTTATATGAAGAGAAAAAATACAAAGAGTCGCTGGCTATGATAGCCGGCGAACTTGATATAACAAAAGATATGGAAGTTGATTCTTCCAATTATAATCTGAGATTTTTAGCAGCGCATAATCACTGGAAACTTGGCAATCTTCAGGGGGCGATCAGTCATTTTAAAAGATGCGCTGACATTAAAAAAGATTCCGCTGACCCGCTCATCGATCTTTCGCTTATGATGCTTGACAACAGGAGATATGGGGATGCGAACTATTTCGCTACGAGTGCCCTTAAGATTGCCGAAAGTCAGATGCCGTATTATGTGCTGGGTAAATCTGCTATGAAATTGTGGAATTTGTACAAGGCAAAGGAGTATTTCGAAAAGGCAATCTCTATTGATCCGGAATTCTGGACAGCATATAATGATCTGGGCATTGTCTTAACGGGACTTAAGAAATATGGCGAAGCAAATACAGCATTTTCCGCTGCACTTTCGATAATGCCGGATTCAAGTGAGATACAGAATAATATTGGAATAAGCCTTGAAAAAATGGATAAGCTTGAAGAAGCATTGAATTATTATAACAGAGCATACGAAAAAAATTCCGGGAATCCGGTTATTCAGGGCAATATTAACAGGGTAAAGGCGAAAATTACAGTGATTAAGAAATAATGAGGCAGCTTGCTCTTTGCAGAAGGATTACAATCGTTTGTATTTTTAAATCAGCTACTAATTTGAAAATGCGTAGCCTGCGGTTATGATTACGCTGTAAGTATCAATTGTGCCGGATGAGCCTGAATATCTTCTGTTAGTCTGAGGATTTGTCAGATCAAATCCGCGGTCAAATTTAAGTTTGTTTCTGATCCATTCTGCGCCCATAGAAATATAAAGACCGCCTGTAAAATAGATACTGCAGTTGAGTTCGGCACCATAGGATAATCCATTGGATTCTCTGCTCATATCCCCGCTGTATTTTTCCGGATTTACTGGATCATAATTCTGTAATATTTTTTTGGCCACAGGCGTTGCATTGTATTTTGCCATCGAATATCCAATGAACGGGATAAATACAAAATCCCAGCTTTTTCTGGTTGTGGCGTGAATAGCCGTGCCTAAATAAAAAGCAATGTCCCTGTATAGATAGCCTTTCCAGTTCTCGTATTCTGAGCCGAAAGTAGTGCTTTGAACAATATATGTACGTCGCAGCCGCAGCTGAGCTCCAAAATGATTAACAGGCATATATTCAGCAGAAATTCCCAGAGCATACGATTGATGCGATACTTCCAAAGATTTGCTTATGCTGCTGTCGAATGTATAATATGAGTCCTTTAGGAAGTCATTTTCAGCATCGATTAATTGACCTTTGGGCCAGCCGAATGCAAAGAAGGCTCCTAAAAGAATCTGTCCTTCATGAGCGCCTTCAGGCGGTTTATCCAGCTCATCAAATTCCGAAGATAAAGCCATACTTGTATAAATTAGGTTTAAAATAATAAGGCATGGAATTAATCTTTTTATCATGATTTTTATGATTTCCCTTATATAAATATATTAAAAAAATATATCAATTGCCTGATGAAATATAAAATATTGTAGTTTTAAATTGTTGTCAAATATAATAAAAAACGACTTTACTATTTTTTATTATAATGATTAAAGATGTCGGCAATTACAATTGGATTAAATACGGAGATTGATAGATATTTATAATGAAAATACTGGTAATTAATTATGAATACCCGCCGCTCGGAGGCGGAGGAGGTGTTGCAGCGCGCGATCTTGCAATCGAGTGGGCAAAACATGCCCAGGTTGACGTGATTACTTCATCTTTCAAAGGATTGAAAAGATTTGAGAAAGTTGACAACGTAAATATTTACAGGGTAAAAATCTTTTTCAGAAAATCGAGAGATGCTGCGACATTTTTATCATTGCTTACGTATCTGCCCGGGGCGTTTATTAAAGGTATAAGGCTGATCCTGAAAAACAGATATTCTGTAATCAATACGCATTTCGTGATCCCTTCAGGTCCTGTAGGCTTTTTACTGGGTAAAATATTCCGGATTCCGAATGTTGTTTCTCTGCACGGCGGCGAGATCTATGATCCGAGTAAAAAGATGTCTCCGCATAAAAGCTGGTTCTGGTCAGCTATTGTAAAATATCTTTTTAACAGAGCTGACGCCCTTGTTGCGCAATCCAGCAACACCGCAGGCAATGCGGTTAAATATTATAATCCGAATAAAGAAATACATGTTGTGCCATTGCCGTTTCATCCTCCCGGAATTTTTAAAATTCCAAGAAGCGAATTAAACATTAAAAAGAATGATTTTATTCTGATTACATGCGGACGACTTGTTAAAAGGAAAGCAGTTGATGTCCTGATCAGGGCATTAGGCAGAATTCCTTCGGATACATTTAAACTGTTAATAATGGGAGACGGCCCGGAGAGAGAGAATCTTGAAAGAATTGTCCAGAAACTGGAACTGGGAAAGAGAGTCATTTTTCTGGGATTTGTGAATGATGATGAAAAATATAAATATTTAAGTGCAGCGGATATTTTTACTCTTACATCAATGCATGAAGGATTTGGAATTGTCTACATGGAAGCAATGTATTGCGGCCTGCCGGTTATTTGTTCCAACGAAGGCGGGCAGACTGATTTTTTAAAGAATAAGGAAAACGCAATTTTAATTAACGTTGGGGATATTGACGCCTGTGTGAATGCAGTTCTTTTATTATATAAAGATAAAAAGCTGTATAAGAAAATGTCAGAGAATAACAAAGTAAAAGTCACGGATTTTTACGCAGAAAAAATAGCCGGGAGCTATATAAAAATATTTACAAACTTCATAAGGAATAATTAAAATAGCAGTGTTAAAGAGTGAATTTTTAAAAATCTGTCAAGAGAAAGCATCCGGAGAAATTATTGGAAACTAATATCGGATTATTATCGAATAATGGAGATCTTTCGGATTCTTTTAAAAATAATCTGACGGATTATAGCGTGAGATTTTATAAATCTCTTGATTCAATAAAATCCGATGATATCGTTATTCTCTCAGTTGATTCGGAATATTTTAAATCAATTGAAAGCGCACAGTTTCATCTTTCAAGAATCAGAAAAAAACTTCATGATATGCCGGTTCTTCTTGTACTTACAACGAGTACAATCTTTGCACTCGATTTTGAGTGGTTTTTTGATGATTTTATTCTTTATCCGTTCAGAAAAGAGGAGCTTGCTCTTCGAATTAAAAAAATTCTATGGGGTAAGAATCTTTTGGCCATAGAAGATGTATTAATTATTGGCAACATTAAAATAAATCTTAAAGAGTATTCGGTTTATATAAATAATATCAAACAGGATTTTACATATAAAGAATTTGAGCTTTTACGGTTGTTCGCTGAAAATAAAGGAGCGGTATTTTCAAGAAAAGAGCTTCTTAACAGAATTTGGGGCATTGACTATATCGGAGGTACAAGGACAGTTGATGTGCACATCAGAAGGCTTCGCGGAAAGCTTGGAGATGACTTTAATTCCATTATTGAGACTGTACGCAATGTCGGGTATAGATGCAGAGTATAAAAGAAAATTGCTTGATATTTTATAAGCATACAATAAATGTTACCGTTCAGTACGACTAAGTTGCGTGTTCTATCCATGTATGTTGTGAGGATACCTTATGATTCAAGAAAAGAAGCTGGAACAGATCCTTGATATTGCTCTAAGCGAAGACCTGTCCGATTATGACAAAGTATTAAAAGCACTCAAAAAGAAACTGCCTTTTTTTGTGGGGACAAGCAGAGTCGCTCTCGCTCTTTTAAAGGATACGCTTGGAGATGTTTCCAAGCTTGACCTGACTTTAAAAGACAGAGTAAAAAAATCCCCAACCGGAAAAATTTATTTTGAAGATATTAAAAACGGTAAAGCTAGGCTTTTTATTAATATCGGGAAGAATCATCGTCTTTCCCCGGGTGACTTAATTAGAGAAATCGTTAAAAAGACAGGCATTGAAGGGAAACAGATAGGAAAGATAGACATTTATTCCACTTATTCTTTCTTTGAAGTCCCGGAACAGTTCGCTGAAATGGTTCTTGTCTCACTTGACAAGACAAGGATAAGGGGCGTTCCTATAGTAGTTGAACCTGCCAAAAAGAAGAAAAATGACAAGTGATTCGGATGAAATAAAAATATCTGAATCACAGTGCCCTCTTTGTTTATCAAAAGAGAATCAAGAGATATATGATAATCATATATCTCTTTTTAAATGCAGGGAATGCGGAATAATTTTTAATGAAAAACATTGCAGGCTTGACTATGACGACAGTTATTTTACTTCCAAATACAGAGAACAATACGGGAAAACGTATTTAGAGGATTATGAAAATATATACGCTGTCTCTATCTGCAGGTTAAATAGAATATTAAAGATAAAAAAAGATACAGATGGATCCCGCCTGCTCGAGATCGGGTCTGCGATGGGATTTTTTTTAAAAGCAGCTATGGATTCCGGGATAAAGGATGTTCTCGGTATTGAAATATCCGGATATGCGGCAAAATACTGTGTTGATAAATTTCACATTAACGTAATTAATTTTCCGTTTAATGATGTTAAGTTAAACGGCATGTTTGATATAATCGCGGCATGGTATTTTTTAGAGCATGTTTTTGATCCTTCAAGTACTGTTAAAACTATTTTTAATTCTTTAAATTCAGGCGGCATTTTTGCATTTTCAGCCCCTTCTTTTTTCGGCCCGCAGTATTTTTTTAAGCGCAATGAATGGTTTGAATCCCACCCGGCAGATCACAGAATCGATTTTTCGCCAAAATCAGCTGAAAATTTTTTAAAAAAAATAGGATTCCAAAAGATTTATATTTTTCCGGGAGGAATACATCCTGAAAGGGTTATTGGCAAGAATTCTTTATTTTTTAAACTGTTTAAATACTTTTATGCTGGAATCTCAAGAATGGTATCATTTTCGGATACAATGGAAGTTTATGCTGTTAAATAACGCTTAAAAAAGTCAAAAATATTCACAAATAAAAAATAGTATTGACAACAAAAGATATATTTATTCTACTAAAAGCCCTTAAAAATTTACTAATATTATTGAAATTTAAAAAAAAATGCTTTATTCTTAGAATAGTCATATTGAATATGGCTTAATTTTATGTTTTTATCTTGTTTTTGATAACAGGTATATATTAGATAACCGGGATTTTTACAAAGTTTATTAGAAAAAAATTGTTTTTTTGGTATATATAATAAAGAGGAACAGCAGATGAAAAGGACATTTCAACCTAGCAAAATTAAAAGGAACCGCAAACATGGTTTCCGGTCAAGAATGAGTACTCCTGAAGGGAGAGAAGTATTAAAAAGAAGAAGGAGAAAAGGAAGATATAAATTAACAGTTTCGGATGAAAAAGAAAAGATTTAATTTGTGAAAAGATATCAATCTTTAAAAGGGAAAAAGGTATTCTGGGAGGTTTTAAAAAAAGGAAGAAGGTTTTATGAGAAGGAAATACAGATAATAGTCTACCATGTCGCGGACGTTGAAAATTTTTATTATAAAAGTAATGATCATACTCCTTTAAATCTTGTAAAAGTGGGAATACAGATTCATAGAAAATACGGAAATTCAGTTAAAAGGAATCTGGCTAAAAGACGTATCAGGGCAATCTGCCGTGAGTTACTGCAAGGAGTAAACAATAATTTTTATATCATAATACGGCCTTTGGAAAAATTTAAAAAATTTAATTATGAAGATTCGAAAAACATTATCAGGCTATCGTTTAACAAAGCCGGGGTCATAAGTTCAGTATGATAATAAAAATTAAAAATGCGGCCATAATGCTGTGTATTGGCGCTATCAAAATATACAAACTATTTTTGTCTCCATATTTACCTTCCTCCTGCAGGTTTTATCCTACATGTTCTTCTTATGCGATTATCGCGCTGAAAAAACATGGTCTTTTAAAAGGTTTGTTTTTATCTCTTAAAAGAATATTACGGTGTCATCCGTTTTGTGACGGGGG
>JAFGSG010000019.1 GCA_016934735.1 Spirochaetota bacterium
AAAAAAAAAAAAATAGAAAGTAGTCATATAGCTATCTTTTTTATAGTTAAAAAACATAACAGGCGGGACCAGCGTCCCGCATGTTATGTTTTAAAGAGGTTATGCTTTTATCTGACTGACACACTGCATGGGGCTGCAACCCATTTGTTCCGCAGCATCCGCCGACATACAATTACAAGCCATTTTTAATAAGAATCGTGAAAAATATTCCCCCATCCGAAATAAACACTGTTATAGTCATCGTAAATTCCAAGCCAGTCTCCGAATGCTCCGCTGCTGTATCCGTCGCCGTTAGTATCGCCCTTGTGAGAATCGTCCCTGAACGATGTGAAGGCAACGCCGGCTCCTCCATGATTTCCGACAGATGCACCGCTCTGTAATATCAATCTGCTGTCTACTGTAAATTTTATTACAACATTATTCCCAAGGGTTAAAGACGCTCCGGAGTTTATCCATAAGTCCCCGTCATCAATTACATATGCGACTTCGGTTTCAGCCCATGTTACACTGGTTGTGAAATTTACGCCCCAGTGCAGGAAAATGCCGTTATAAGTGTTTGTTGCTGTTCCGCTGTGAAAAGTATTTGAATCGTAAACGTTTAGCACATGGCTAATTGAAAGCGGTAAAATGTTATCATAGAATGTGTTTCCTGTAATGACAGTGCCGGTCAGCGCATTGCTTGCATTCAGCGTGCCGTAGTAAAAACTTCCGGAGTGTCCGCCGCGATTATGCGCGAATACGGAATTTGTCACTGTTGCTCTGGAATCATATATTTCAAGGACACTTAAATATGAACCACCGCCGCCGTAATAGAATTCGCAGTAATTAAAAACAGAATTATCTGCCCCGTTTGTATTAATATAATACCAATTGCCCCTTGCAGGTGAAGTCGCCGATCCGTCTCCGTTAGTATCTCCCCCGCGAGCGTCATCCCTGTACGAAGTAAATATGATAGGCCTGCATGCGTTGCCGTTTGCCAGTATTCTGCCTGAATAAGTATCCAGCATCATGTATGGTCCGTTAACAGAATGAAATTTAATGATTACTCCGGGTTCTATTGTCAAAGTACTCTCTACATAAAAATCATATTTGTTGATAACATACAAATTACCATATGTCCATGTTGTGGATGTATCGACATCATCATTTACAAATATGACATTATAACTGGACAAAGGTTCCCCGCACACGTCGTCCGGAGGTGCTTCCTCATCTTCTCCCGGGCCGCAGGCGGTTATTGCAAACACCGTAATAAATGTAATTATGAATGAAGTGAAAATATTTTTCATAACATCCTCCGAAACGTTTTAAAAAATTTAAGGATATTCGGCTAATCTCTTTAAAATATCCTCTTCATTAGCAAATCACACCGCCCACAGGGCGGGGACAAATTCCCAAGTAACTATAAAAAGCATTAAAACAGGCTTTTAACAAATTAGTTTCTCAGAAGTGAGTTCTGATTTTGCTTAAATCGTCACAAAAAAATTTTAATTTTGCCTATAAAGCACAACCGGCGGGCACTGCGGCCCGCCAGTTGTGCTTTTTGGAGGCATTGCTTTGCATTATCACATTAAAGCAGAAAGCCATATTTCCCTGCCCTGCCCGCTCTTAAAATCCCAGTTTAGCATAAATGTCTCTTATGTGCAGATCGGAAGCGTCTGTCTGCTGCCATATAGCGGAATATTTTGCACCGTTTGTGATAATTAATGGATAATACGCATCGCTGTCGATATTTTCAATCAACACAGGTCCCGCCCATGAAGATCCGTTAAAAATATTAGCGTAAATATTATTATAATCAATGTCCTGCTGATACCAGGCAACACCGTAACCTGTGCCGTCCGAAGCCACACTGGGGCTGTACGTATACTCTGTAACTGCTTCGATCGTATTTTCTCCGGACCATGAAGACCCATCGTAAAAGTTCGCATAAATATTATAATTATAGCCGGAATCATACTGATACCACGCAGAGAGATACCCTGAACCGTTGGATGCAATCGCGGGAGAGTTCGCATTTCCTGATCCGCTCTCGATCACAGACCCACCGCTCCATGCTGTACCGTTATAAATATTCGCGTAAATGCTTCTCACAGCTCCGTCATGCTGACGCCACACAGCGATATATCCCGATCCATTGGAAGAAAGCTTATGCCCTGCAAGGTATTCCGTTGAGGTTGCAATCTGTACTTCCGTGGCCCATGACGAGCCGTCATAGATATTTCCGTTAACATAGTTGTCTGATCCTTCAATTAGCCATGCTGCAGCGTATCCGCTGCCGTTTGATACAATTACCGTATTATACATATAATCTCCGGAAAGAGTATTGATCTTTGTTTCCGTACCCCATGAAATACCGTTATATATGCTGGCAATAATATCATTTTCGCTGCTGACCGCGTTCCATTGCACCCATACTGCAGCAAATCCTGTTCCGTTGGAAATTATTGAAGGATCAAAAGCATATCCTGAGCCGGATTCAAGGGATGTCTCAGTTCCCCACGCGGAGCCGTCAAAAGTCCTTGCTGCTATTTCGCCGTTGGAAGAATAAACAGCCATAAAAGTAGTGCCACTTACAGCCAAAGCCGGGCTGTAAGCGCTGTTATAGGTTTCGGAATCCCCGGCAAGGACAACAGGAACACTCCATGTCCCGCCTGTGTTTACGGCAGCATAAACATAGGTATAACCGTTGTTATACTGCTGCCAGGCTGCGACTGTTTTGCCAGTGCTATCTGTTGCCATTGTATATTCGTCGCATGCTCCTTTATAAACATTAATTGCAAGAATCTTGTCTGCCGACCATGCTGTCCCGTTATGTATGGATGCGAATATATTGCTGTTTCCGCTAACGTCTATTTGCTGCCATAATGCACAGTACCCAGTTTCTTTCCTTATCATAAGAGGAAAATCTGTCTTTCCGCTCCCGCTCTCAATAAGTTCTGCGGTTCCCCAGATGGTTCCGTTGTGAATATTCGCATATATGTTCCTTGCCAGACCATAACTCTGATACCACGCGACAGCATAGTTTACACCGTTGGAGGCAATTGACGGATAACAGGCATATTCATCGCTGGTTTCAATTGAGGATTCGGTACTCCATCCGGTTCCGTTATGAATGTTAGCAAAAATACTCCATCCTGTACCGTCGTACTGAAACCATGCTGCCCCGTATCCTGTACCATTGGAAGCTATTACAGGATCTCCGGCGCCGTAAGGGCTTGTCTCTATTACATCCGCGCCGCTCCACATAGAACCGTCGTGAATATTTGCATAAATATTATAATTGCTTCCTGCACTCTGTGACCAGACTGCTGCATAGCCTGTACCATTTGATGCAACAGCAGGCGATTCCGCATTATAATTTGTCACTGAGTCGATAATTACTGCAGAACCCCAACCTGTTCCGTTATGAATATTCGCGTAAATACTATCCGCATTAGAGTCGTTCTGTATCCAGATTACACCATAGCCAGTGCTATTGGAAGCTATTGCAGGCGCGTTAATACTATAATCGTCGCCCGCGTCAATTTCCTCTGCCGAACCCCATGCGCCACCGTTGAAAATGTTCGCGTAAAGGCTGTAAACGCTGCCGTCCTGCTGCCGCCAGGCGGCGGCATAACCTGTACCATTTGAAGCTATTACAGCACTGGTTGAATAATCCGCCCCGGACTCCAGCTCAGTCTCAGCCCCCCAGTTCGTGCCGTCAAACGTCCGCGAATAAATATTTCCGTTTTTGCAGTAAACGGCCATAAAATTCGTGCCGTTTGTAGCCACGATAGCATTAAAGCAGTCAATGTCCAGTTCCTGCTCATCTGACCATATTGTGCCTGAATACACGGAATATAGCAGCCTGTAGTTCCAACCATTATATACATGCCACACAGCAAGCCCGGTACCTGCGCTATTAAAGACTGCCTTCTGGCCAGCATGCTGACCGGATGTGACACCGTTTACTTTAAGTTCAGTAGTTGTAGGCGGTGCAACCGGCCCGGTTTGTCCTCCGCTGCTGCTGCCTCCGCCGCCTCCGCAGGCGGTTATTGCAAACACCGTAATAAATGTAATTATGAATGACGTAAAAATATTTTTCATAACATCCTCCGGATATTATTAAAAAATGTTTGCTGAATATTCAGATCAGAAAAAATTGTGCGTAAGCAAATATCAGCTTCCGCTTATACCCATGATACAAGCGGAATTTTAGTTATTTGCAGGCAGTTATGCAGGCTTTTCTTTTTGTGAAGGTCTATCGCAATTAATATAATAAACCTGCATTAAAAAGTCGAGCATTTCTGCCTCTCATAATTTAGTTATATTTTTGCGTTAATCGTCACAAAAAAATTGCGTTTTTTAAAGAACAAGGGGCTGCAGCCCCTTCTGTTATATTCGCGGAATTGCCAGTATCAGTAACGGCCCTGCCGCAGGTAATGGCAGCCACATATACACAGCCAACACTTACTTCCATACTTCAATACCGGCCGCTAAACTCCAGGCAATAAAATTCCCTGCCTGCGCAGGAATGGGTACATTGATGCCTGCCGGAGTACTGCATTATCCGACAATTCAGAAACATCGATAATCAAAATACACCGTAAGCATCGCCAGCCATTACGAAATGTCCTGCCTGCGTTGGATTCGCCGGATCGCTCACATCCGCTATCACCAGTCCATTTTGGTAATCAGCCATATAAGCATACTTGCCGCTAACAACGACTCCAAAGGCATAACTGTCGGTGTCCAAATGTCCGGCTTCTGTGATATTCGAAAGATCACTCACGTTGACAATTACCAGGCCGTTGCTGCGTTCAGCCACGTATGCGTACCCTCCGGGCGACAAACACGCCGCAGGCACTATCAGTTGAAGCAAAATGCCCTGCAGGATCAGGATCCGTAGGATCGCTCACATCCACGATCACTAGTCCGTTGCCGCTGTCCGCAACATACGCATACCCGCCTGCAACGAACACGCCGCGGGCTTCGCCGTCAGTATCAAAATGCCCTGCCTCCGCCGGATACGCAGGATCGCTTACGTCTATTATCACCAGGCCGTTGGAGCCGTCAGCCATATACGCATAACTGCCTGAAACAAACACGCCGCGAGCATCGCCGTCAGTATCACAATGCCCGGCCTGCACGGGATTCGCCGGATCGTTTACATCCACTATCACCAGGCCGTCGTTATAAGCGGCAAGGTATTTATACGGACTTGCTTCTGATCCCGACGAACTGTCATCGCTGCAGCTTCCAAGAAAAGCCGCAAAAAATATAAATATCAATAAAAACAAGATTGATTTCTTCATCGGAATTTCCTTCCTTAATGTTCTTTATTAGGATATATTCTTTTTACTTATAAAAATAATTCGCCCAGATATTGTATCTCGTCCCGTCATCCTGTTCCCAAACTGCGATCGCGTTCCCATCAGCGTTAATAGCTATTTGTGGATTTTGCGCATTTTCAGTACCTGTCTCAATAAGCACGGCCGTGCCCCAGCCTGAGCCGCTAACATACTTGTTCGCCCATATATTGTCTTCCGTGCCGCCGACTTGCGCCCACACCGCGATTCCGTTCCCGGCCGCGTCTACGGCAATTTGAGGAGAATACACTTTGCTGTCATTGTTATCAATTAGCTCTGCGCTTCCCCATGATCCCGAGGTGTTATCATATCTGTTTGCGTAAGCCCTGCAATTCCCGATATCCTGCCACCATACGGCAATAGCGTTCCCATCCTGGTCAATCGCTATTTGTGGAGAATTCGCAAATCCATAGTTATCGGTTTCAATAAGCGATGCAGTTCCCCATAAGTTTGTGTTTTTAACATATCTGTTGGCGTATATGCTGTATTTTGAACCATCATCCTGAGACCATACAGCGATAGCGTTTCCATCGGCGTCTGAGGTAATCTGTGGGTTCATGGCATTTCCTGCGCTGTCTTCAACAGGCTTAACGCCTTCCCAGACCGAACCGTTGTACCGGTTAGCATAAATATTATCCGCCGCGCCGTCGGTCTGCGCCCATACAACGATTACATTATTTTCCGTGTCAATTATTGTTTGAGGATCGCTTGCCTGACCGGCACCAGAGTCAATAAGCCCGGCACCAGCCCAGCCGGAGCCTTTTGTGTATATGTTTGCATATATGTTAAATACACCGCTTTCATTCTGAATCCATACAGCTACCGCGTTCCCCTGCGGGTTGACTGCTATTTGAGGCTCGCTGGCGTGACCTGTATTCATGTTTTCAATAAGCTCCGGTCCCGACCATGTGCCGGAAGATTTTATGAATATGTTCGCGTAAAGATTGTAATGTGATACGATATCCTGCCTCCATACTGCTATCGCGCTGCCTTCAGAGTCCATACCTATCTGAGGGCTTTCAGCGTTTGCAGTGTCGCTGTCCTCTATAACTTCAGGTGCTGTCCAGCCAGTGCCTTTAACATATCTCCGCGCTATCAGATCATAGAAGGAACCATTCCACTGCACCCATACTGCTATTGCGTTCCCTTCCGGATTCATAGCTATTTGAGGATTTTTCGCGTCGCCTGTATTGTCCGTTTCAATCAGCTCCGCGGTCTGCCAGCCTTTATGCCCCGAACTGCCGCCTCCCCCGCTGTCCCCGCATGCTGTAAACATGAACGCTGCCGCAAAAGTCAGCAGCAATGATCTGGATATTTTTTTCATGATATCCTCCAAAACATATGAATATTTTTTGCTGATAATTCAGAACTGAACAAAGAAGAAGTAATTAAGATATCAGCTTCCGCTTGTACCCACGATACAAGCAGAAAGTCAGCTATGTGAAGGCAGTCTTGTTGGTTTGTTCAATTATGCAGGCGTATCATAATAATATAATAAATCAAAATGGAAAAGACAAACTTTTCTGCCCTCCTATAGGCAGTTCTCTTTTCTTCCGAATCGTCACAAAAAAATTGCGTTTTTTGCAGAACAAGGGGCTGCAGCACCTTGTCCTGTTTATCACGCGCCTGTAAAAGCAAAACCGGCGTGATTGCTCCCGCCGGAATTTTAAATATCAGAAAGCACGTATAGGTCGTACATAATTCAGGCTGCTTTTCCCATCGTAAGCGGCGCCGTTCGTATCTAACGCATAAGCACGTTCTCCATCACCGGATCGCTCGCTGGAACTCCAGTACAAAGCGTCGGCTTCAATTCCTCCTGCAACAGCGCGCTGCTCGAATAATTTTATAAGCTCATCCTGTGACGGCAAAAACCAGTCTGTCAATCCGCCGCCTGCGTAGTCTCTGCACATTTTTGCAGCACTTGCGTTATGTCCGGCCTGAGCTATAATTGCGTTGCTGTTTGACAGCCCGGTCCCGATCGCAGTACCCTGCGCAGCTGAGCCTATCTCCGTTGCATCAATATTACTCCAGCTTGACGTCGGATCGACAGCTGTCCCGTTCCATCCGGATGGCGCAGCTTCCAGTCCATGCAGCCCTCCGTCCGTAATGTAAAAAACCCTCCCTACTCCGCTGGGGCCGGTATCCCCGGTCGCATAAATTACAGCAGGAGAAGAAGTATCATCACTGTTATCCCCGCAGGCTGTGAATGTAAATGCTGCGAACATTATCAGAAAAATAAGTAAATTGTTTTTTAACATGTTGTCTCCTTATAATATTTAATTACCTGGGGCATAATCCCCTTCAGCAACGGCTGATCGCCATGTTCTCTTTTAAAAATATAAAATCAACACAACACAAACGGCGGTATTGCTCCCGCCGGTTAAGACTCATAAACACTCAGTTATTATTCATTATTTTGAAATTTTAAATTTCATATCTAATTTGAAATCCTGGGGAGTGACACTTACAGAGCCGGGAATACCGTCCGCATTTTGACCCGCATATTGCGTAGAGTCAATCGCTGTGCATTTGACAGAGTGTGTAACACCGGCGCCGGTTGTATCCGTTGTACCCATCCATACGGCAAGATTGCTTTTTCCGTCATATACGAAAGGCGTAGACAACGGCACCTCAATCCAGTCTCCCTTTACAAGCCCTCCGGGGATAGATACAGTACCATTCACAGCGGTCAGCTGGCTGACAAAATTATTGTCAGGATCACTGTCAAGAGACTCCAGCGGACAATGGCCTATAATTATTCTGTAGTTAGCATAATCTGTTTCCGCAGAAGCATTATTATGCATACGGCACGCGACTGAAGTTATTGTGCCCGCGGTACCTAACTCACTCGCGCGATACAGATTTATTCTTCCATGCGGATCTGAATTAAAGATGTGGCCTGTGTTTGAATTTTCTTCGGTTATTACATCCATGGTACCGCCGTAAAAGCGGAGCGCTATCTGAAGAGCCTCAGTGATCACGTTATTACAAAACGTATCTACAGAACTTCCATGTGCCAGCTGACCGCTTCCAGTTGTATGCATCCCCATCTTGACGATGCCGGTAGCATTCATAGTCGTGATTTCTATCACAAGATTTCCTGTCCCGTCATAGGTAAATGTACCATCATTCAGGGACAGCCATATAAACTTACCGGCAGGCACGCCTTGTGGAATTACAAAATTAACAGAATTTGCCACAGTAACCGGGCTTCCCTGGTTAAAATTATCCTCCCATGAATGAACTCCGAGAGAATTGTATTGCGAATATCCCATCCTGACTGTATACTTATACGAATAGTAGAACGCAGACTCCTCCGCAAGTTGAAGGCCTATAGCGGTAATCCTTCCGGAGCCTGCTATTGATGCTGCCGGATATAAAACCTGTACTCTGTTAAAATCTCCGTCAGTAGTAAAAGGCCCGAAATTGTTTATTGAGGGAGACATAGAATAATCCACCTTATTATCCCCGCCGGCAAATTTAAACTGTATGTGAAACAGATAAGAAATATTGCCACTATTACCATTGTCCGGCGATGAGCTATTGGTAGAGTATCTGTATTTTGTGTAAGTATTCCCTGTTTCCATCCCCAGACAGAGACTGACAGCAACCGGACATGCCGCAGCACGGGTTATATCCACAATAAGATCATCCACACCATTATAATTGAATGAAGTAGTCAGCGGAATTTCAAAATAATCTCCCGCGGAACCGGCAGGTATTGTAATTGTAGCATCATTCAGTACAGTAACTGCCGAGCCTTTGCCTTGATTGATATTCTGGGTCATATCCACTAAAAGATCAGCAATACTGGTATGCCCAAGCTTAATGCTCACATTTGAACACGATACTGCTGATGCAAGATCAGTTTGACATCTGAGGTAAATCGAATTTATATTACCGGATCCGGCAATATCATCCTTTTTGTAATAAATTTGGAAATGGCAAAATGCAGTCGTAGAAAACAGGTTAGAATCTGCGACATATCCGTCGCTGTATGCAACCTCTTTCGTAAACATCCCAGCGGGTATTTCTCCGTCCCCGCCGCCGCTGCTGCTACCTCCTCCTCCGCCTCCGCAGGCGGTAAAGATCACAAGCAGCGTAATAATCATTAACGCGATAGATTTTAACAAATTTTTCACTTAAAAACCTCCTAAGATATATAGTAATTAATTTTAAGGCGCAATTCTTATAATGGCTACTTAAACATGCGCCTCTATATTGAGTTCTCAAATACCGCAAATCGTCACAAAAAAATTTATTTTAACCATGGTTAATCTCCAATTTGCCCGTACCTTAAAACCAATTTACTGCCGGGTATTTAAAACACCGGCAAAATCCGTCTAAGTAAAACAAATCCTATGAAAATAAGGAAATTTTTAAGGTTTGTCAATACCGCAGAATATACTTAATTTTTAGTTGATTAAATAAGGGCAGTTAAAGTAGAATTGCATTATGGAACCAATCAATAGAGCTAATCTTTCAAAAACATTATGGGAAAAGTTAAACGAATTTCTTCTATCTCTGAATTCCGTTGAATCAATTGAACAGCTTAACTACCTGGTACTCAATGAAATATCCGCGATTATACCCTTTGATAATTCCGGTGTATTGATAGAACTCGGCCGGGATTTCAAGCCCGAAATAAAAGAATCCATAAATCTGGAAAAGAAATGGATTGATCTGTTCAATACATATTTTTATGAAACCATCGCTCCTCCGGATTACGATAAAATTGTATTTTCCGCGGATCACAGGCAGATGAAAACGCAGCATGAATATTATAATGAATTTCTCGCGCCTCAGAACATAAAGAACGTTGCAGGGTTCGCTATTTTTGGCCGGCAAAACACACCGACGCATTCTGTTTTGCTTAACAGGACAAAATCCGAAGGTATGTTCAGAGCGAACGATTTGATAATTTTAAAAACAATTCAGCCTCATATTTCCGGCTATTACAGAATGCTTTCTGTGACGGAATGCTTAAGAAAACTTCCCGTTGTTGCGCCGGAACTGGATCCGGATAACAGGCTCTTAAGCGGCAGGGAATCGGAGATAACATGCCTGCTTTTGCAGAGATTAAAGCCTGTCGATATAGCGAAAGAACTCAAAATAAGCATTTTAACTGTACGCAAGCATATACAGAATATTTATCAGAAGCTGAATGTTTCTGATAAACAGCAATTATTCCGGAAGATACAGCAGGATTATAAAAATAATTAGACACAAGAAAAGCAGGGACGAATTATCATTCGCCCCTGCTGTCCGCACAGGCATTACCTCGATGCCTGAATGCCGAATGTCCTCCATGTCTCCTGTTCCATCTCGAGCTTCACAGCCTTCATTGCTTCGGACATCTTTTTATCCAGCGCGACGACCACATCGTCAAGCACAGCAGTCTTCTCTTTAAGCTTTGCTTTTAAATCTTCCTGCTCATTATCGAGTTCCTGAGCATTCTTATGCAAAGTTACCAGACCGGAAATAAAATCCGCATTCAGACCTCTTTTCCCTACGCGATCCGAATACTGTTTTAAACCTGCCAGCATCACTTTTGCGGAATTTATCTTTTCCGCGTATGTCTTTCTGGGCATTTTTAACCCTCCTTATTAAATTTTGAAATCCTCTATAATTAAGGCTAATTCCCCTTAAAATAAGGGAAATTTATGTTCCCTGCAGGGAAATCCTTCCTCCCTTAAGTGATATTTGATTTCCCTGAAGCGAGACAGTTGCTCCCTGTCGGGATATTCAATATCCCTGAAGGGATGTAAGTAATCCCCGCAGGGATATTCAATTTCACCGAAGTGATATCTGATTTCCCTGAAAATCACGGGAAAAGCACTTTTGGCAAAATCCCGGACATATATCCTAAAAATTTCTAATTGTAAAGCAGAATGTAATGAACGCTACGTACAGGGTAATAATCGCTACATTTTGCGTAATGAACGTTACTTAAAGATATTTCCCGTGCCGGTAAAATTATTATTGCGAAGGTTTTACATGTATGATTTATTTCGTAAGAAATAAATTTTTTTGTGACGATTTGACCGGAAACAGAACATATTAATGGGTTAAAAAGAAGGTGTTACCGTGAGGCGCGGAGGCGCCGTTTTTGCCTCTGCGCTTTCGCGGTACGCTGTTTTACCCTGGAGTAAAGATGAAAAAAATAATATGTATGATAACAGCCTGTGCCGCCGTGTCTGCCGTCATTGCATCCTGCTCTTCAAAACCGGGCAAAGATGCAAGGGTGATATTTTTCATGGGAAGCGCGGAGGTGACGCACAGAGACGGCAGAACAGAGCCCGTTTCCCTCAAGATGCTTCTGCGGAAGGAAGACAGGATAATAACAAGGCAGGGCCATGTGCTTATCCAGATAGGCGATGATATACTCACAAGGATAGACTCCGGCACAACAGTGGAAATTGCCCGGCTGTTCGATAATTCCGAAACAATGCTTTCGCTTCAGCACGGCCAGCTTATATCGCGCGTAAAGAAGCTCGAAAAAAACTCCTATATAATAAAAACGCCCACTGCAGTAGCATCCGTGCGCGGAACTGCATACAGCGTATCATATTACAGGAACCGCTCTGTACTTGCGGTTAAAGAAGGCAGGGTGCACATATATGCAGCCGTAAAAAAAGAAACAAATGAGAAAATGGTTGAGGCCGGCACCACAATGGTAATAAACAAGGGCCAGACAAGGAGCATAAACGAGTTCGAATCACTGGAAATAGACAGGATGTCGCAGATCCCTTACAGCTCCGGGAAAGAACTCGAAGGCGAGGATGTCTATAAAGACATAGCAAAAACTGCAGAAGAGCGTGAACAGGAAATTACAAAAGAGATACTGGCCAGGGGCGGCCCCATACCAAGAACGCTGGACGAAATGCTTAAGAAATTCGGCTACCTGAACAGGCTTACATTGTACAGCAACAAGTATTATACAGGCATAATATTATCGCGCGGAAAAAAAGACGTAAAAATAATGACTCTTGACGGGATTGAATCTGTTCCTGCAAGACAGGTCAGGAACGTTAAGAGAACAAGGAGCACGGAGGACTAAAAAATAAAGCTAATGGCCTGCCCGGATAATATCTATGGAGCAGGCGACATGGATGTCGCCGGAACCGCGTAAAACAGGATGTCTTTTACGCGGTTCCGGAATAGATATTATCCTGTCAGGCCATATATGGTGAAATACGTTCTCAGGGGTATTTCAAAGCTAATAAGTTATCTCAAAATAATTTCCGATTCTCAACAAATTGTAATACATCACATAGAGGAAACATGAATCAAAAAATAAATATCATTATATTTTCTTTTTTCTTCTTCATAACAACGGCCACTTCTCTTTTTGCGGAGTATGTTTTCCTTAAGGACGGCTCAATTGTTAAATGCAGAATAGAGACAGAGACAAAGACATCCATCACAGCACGCCTGCCGAACGGCAAAATGACGACATTCAATCCCAGGAACGTATTGAGGATACTCTATACGGAGCTTTACATGGGCAAGATATTCGTGAACAAGACTGACGGCACTGTCATTGAAGCATACATGGTGGACGAGGACCAGACAACGTACACGTTCAGGAAAGATCTTTACAAGCCGCAGGAATTTAAAATCAGGCGCGACGAGGTGCTCTTTACCACGCGCAAGAACCCGTCCGGCCTTAAAGGAACTGCCAGGCATGACAGGATTGAGATAACGTGGAATGCGCCCTACACTCCTGTAAAAAATTATAAAATATATTTTAAAAGCGCTGACGATTACAAAGTGTACGGGGAATCTGCTGCCACGAACGCTGTTTTAAAAGGGCTTAAAGGCAATACGCAGTATTCCGTCAAGGTTACAGCCATTGATACCGACGGGTACGAATCCCTGCCCACGAATGAAATAAAGATTAAGACAGAGAATACGCTCCCTAACCCGCCTACAAACATAAAGGCGTCCACAAAGCACGAAAAAGATGCATCAAAGATGACTGCATATATCAAGTGGAAGGGAGCCTTTGACGCTGACGGATCAATAAAAGGATACAGGCTGTACAGAAAAGATGTAAAGGGATTCACATCCCTCGGCGAAACGAAAAAGAACGCGTACGAAGTAAAGGGACTGGACACGGATAAAAGCTACCGCTTCGTTCTCCGCTCGGTTGACGACAAGGACGCAGAGTCGGATGACAGTAGGACTTTCAGCGCCACAATGCTCAAGGGATACAAGATAGGCGCCGAATTCCTGTACATTCTGCCTTTAGGCGACTTTAAGACATTACAGGACTCAGGATTCGGGGCGCTCGTAAACTGCGCAAGGATGGACACGTTCCTTTACGATCTCGATATAGGGCTTTCGCTCGGTTACTGGAAATACAGCGGCGGCGAGGACGTGAACTCTTCGTACATGATTCCCATTATGGCAACAGCGCAATACAGGTACGAGGCGTTCGACTCTTTCTTTATTGCGCCGAGGGCTGCCATAGGCATGAGCTACAACAGCATAAGCTATAAATGGGAATCACCGTCCTTTACAGGCACAAAGGAGGAGAAATCCAGATCGGGCTTTGAACCGATCATCATGGCAGGATTATCCGTCCGCTATGAGTTCCTCGACTTCTGGACAGTGAGCGCGGGTGCAAACTACGGCATTATTTATGAAACAGGCGGGCCGATGAGCTTTGTCACGATCAATTTATCCGCTGCAATGAAATTTTAACGCGAAATACCAACGGAGGATAGTTTATGAAAACACTTATAAAGATAACAATAATTATTTTCACGCTGGTTCTTTCCGGGTGCTGGAATGTGTATAATGATGTTCTGGATGATATGGAAAAAAATTATACCTATTATTTAACAGTTGTTAATCAAGACAGCCCTAATAATGCACTCTCCGTTTTTTCAATTGATGATGATTCGAAATCGCTCAACCCATCATCACAAATTATTATCGGAGGAGATTACAATATAAATTATTCTGCGACAGATCACGCTAACAAGTACCTTTATGTCACAGATGCTGAAAACAGTAGAATTCTAATGTATACAATATCAAATAACTGTACTTTTGAGGCCTTAGGTATACCCGGCTATATTACAACCGAAGCCGGAATCCTAAGGGGGCTGCGAATCCATCCGTCAGGAAATTATTTATATGCTTTTACTTATGGAGGAACATGGGCAGTATATATGTACACCATAGGTATTGATGGCTTGCTTTCGTATAGTGGTTTGTCCGCATCGATCTCAGCTTCAGCTACTTCATACCGGACAGCAATTGATCCCTCAGGCGCCTATCTCTTTTCATTGAATATACTTTCGTCAAATAGTACACTGCAAAGATTCGAAGTGAATAATGGTACATTAACATCAACTGCCAGCTCAGTTCCCTATCCAACCGAGCAGCCGATTGATATCGTGATGCATCCAGGCGGACAATATTTCTTCATAGCGACAGAGACAGGCGTACTAACGTACAATACAGACCTTCAAATATTGCATACATTCGCAGGCTCGATTAGTAATGCAAGAATGGTAATACATCCCTCTGGAAATTATTTGTATACAACGGTAGATATGTATACCATGAAAGCTTTTCAAATTCAATCTGACGGTTCATTAGTCGACATAAATAATTCACTATCCTTTTCAGGAGGATGGGGTGACATCATTATACTGCCTTGCGCCAATCGAATATACCTGGCAAATTATGGCCAGAACAGGATTAATGATATCAGAATAAAGAAAGATGGCACTATTGACGGTTCATACGATCACTCCTTTTATTGGTCATCTCCATATGATACTTATACAGCAGGGCTATATGGCAGCATGATGTTGATTAGAAAAAAAGCAAAGTAGAATTAATCAATCCATACAGCCCGCGGTCTCAGGCGCGGGCTGCCCCCCCTAAATCCCCCAAAGGGGGGACTTCAAAACTTCATGTACTAAAAAAATTTATAGAATAGAAAAAATAAAATCGAACTAAACAGAAAAGACTGGAAGTCCCCCTTCGGGGGGATTTAGGTGGCAAAGCAGCACCAATAGACAAGAGCCATTTTAATAGCCCACGGTTTAAACCGTGGGCTATTTATTCGCAGCAGCACAGTCAATCATGCATTTGAGTGCACAAAAACATATATGCCTGCATTAATACGCGGGAACCGCACAGGCTGCAGCGCTTTCGAAGAAGCAAAGACAAGCCAACAGCATGAGCATCCGGGTGCCTGCCGCGTCCGGAGCAGCAGGAGCGCGCGGGGGGCAGAGATTCAATTATCAATTTTTATACTTGACCTTAGAAATAAAAGCAAATATCTTGATTATTAACAATTTATTCTTTAATAAGAGAACTAAAATGAACACAATTAAGATTGAAACTGATAAACCGGTAGTTGTTATACCTGTTTCAGAATATGAATCCATGAAAGAAACCATTGATATACTTTCTTCCCATCCTGATATTCTTGAGGAATTAAAAAAGGAACGAAAAAAAATGGAGCATGGCGATTTTGTGGATTATAATGAATTTAAGAAACAGCACGGAATTTAATCGGTGTACAAGCTTATCCTTTCGAAAAAATCTGCCAGATTTCTTGACAAAACAGCAAAAAACGACAAAAAGCTTTTTGGTCAATTTATCAATGCCCTTGAAGAGATAAAAAAAGATCCGCACATAAGCAAAAGACTGACTGGTAATTTAAAAAACTATTGGTCCTACAGAATACGAGATTATCGTATCATATACGAAATTGAAAACAAACGCCTGCTTGTTTTTATTGAAAAAATCGCACATCGCAAAGAATCTTACCAGTAGTGCGGGTTTGCTGGTTTCAGAACTGCCATTGTAAGCAGCATGAGCCGGCACGCTCCGGAAGCAGCTATGGTTATTTAAACAGCAAAGGCATTCGGGTGCCGGGAGGCTGAGAATCGTCCGGAGCAGCAGGGGCATGCGGGGAACTAATCGCTCGCCCTCTTAATCATCTTAATCTGCTTTGCCGGAATGGTGACGCGTCCATTGGTTGTGCTTACAACATAGGACTTTCCGCGGGATTTGATCACTCCGCGGTATTTTTTCCCGCTGTAAAGAAGAATGTCATACACCAGCGCATTCCCCGACTCTTTTTTAACCAATGAACCGTTGTTGCCAGTTACCTCCTTAACTGCTTCAGCACTCTTATTTTTTTTTTCAAATAAAACGCTGTCAAAATATGGCTTGTAGTATTTAACCGCAGCATATGTTCCGCTTATAATCATACCTGATGCAATGATTAAAGCTGTACCTGCAAAAAATTTAGCAGCAGTGAAACTGAACTTAATACCGTTGTTCCTTGCTTTTAATAATATTAAAAGCACCAGTGCATACCATAATGAGTGGGTCTTAAGCTCTTTCAGGGTAGATTTCAAAACCCTATTACGTGATTCGGGAAGCATCTCCCGCATGGATGCAGAAACAGGGCTGGTAAATTTATATTTTTCGAGCAATCTTTCTAAACTTGCTGTTTCTGTCATTATAATAAATCCTCAATATTGGATATGCCCCTTTCGCGCAGAAGCTGCGTGATCTTAGCGGCAATTTTTTTATAGCTGTATTCCACTTTTCTTTTCGTCAGCCCCAGTACGCGGGCTGTTTCGGAATAACTGTATTTATGGAGCGCAATAAGCTCGAACAGATTCCTCTCCTCTTCGTCAGACAGCGCGTCCTTGAGCACCCCGTTTATTACGATCCGTGTATCGCGGAAGCCGTTGACAAAGCTTAAGGCGGCATCTTCCATAAAATTTTCTATATTTTCATGCCCTGTATATTTCTCCTTGTAATATTTCAGAACCATATTTTTAAGCGTGCCGTAAAGCCACGCACGGACATTCTGAATCCCGTCAAGATGATTATAAAGCGCAATAAATACCTCCTGGCATATATCCTCCGCATCATCCTGCGAACTGACCTTGGTAACAACGGCATTGAATACCATAGGATAGTAGTCGACAAAGTATCCGGAAAAAATGTCGCGCTTCTTTAACTCTGCAGGCATTTAATATGGCCTTCTATTAATTAAGTTCCCGATTTAATGAAATCGTCGCAAAATTTTTTCATATTAGAAAAAAAATCGAGGTAATTTGCTTAATTCAAAATGACAGGAATATTTAAGGGAAGTCAAATATTATATTCAGGAACCGGTAATTATTTTAATGCTCTTTCCGCATTTGCCGCATTTGTCGTTTTCCAGTGATTTGAGACGTATATTGTACCCGCTTCGCGAGATAAGTGCAGTTTTACAATCCGGACAGATTGTATCGCTTCCGCCGTATGAGCTTGCGATGTTCCCGCAGTAAACATAATTCAGCTTTTTACGGGCCTCTTCATATACTCGCAGAATAAAATCAATGTCGGTTGCCGGTGCGGTATATTTATAACTCGGATGATACCGCGAGATATGCCATGGGATATCCGGATCAACAGAATAAATAAAATCAATTATGTCGCTCATCTCTTTTATGTCATCATTGATACCGGTTACGATCAAAGTCGTAAGCTCCACGTGGCATTTCTTCGAAGCTGTTTTAATCGTAGCAAGTACGCTGGAGAGGTTTCCCCTGGAAACTTTTCTGTATGTTTCCTCGCGGAATGTTTTCAAATCAATGTTCATAGCATCCGCGTACTTTAAAATATCATTCAGAGGTTCCGGATTTATAAAACCATTTGTGACAAAGACATTTTTCAGATTGTTTTCCCTGGCAAGCTTCGAGCAGTCTATAATATATTCATACCATATAAAAGGCTCGGAATAAGTATAAGCGACGCCGATAGATTTTCGTGCAAGCGCGATTTTTATTATTTCCTCAGGTTTATAATATTCCGACCTGGCATTCATATCCTGTGATATATTCCAGTTCTGGCAGAACAGGCATTTAAAGTTGCATCCTTTTGTACCAATTGAGAGGATATCTGTGCCGGGATAGAAATGATAAAGAGGTTTCTTTTCAATCGGGTCCATGGAAACGGCAGTAACTTCACCGTAAATCATACTGATGAGCTTACCGTCAATGTTGGCTCTTGCGCCGCAGATGCCGGATTGATCTTTTTGAATTACACAATTATGAGGGCAGAGAAGGCATTCCACCTTGCCATCCGGTTTTCTATTATAATACTGCGCTTCTTTATTCTGCTTCATTTCTGAGTACCGATAAATAAGCGTTGTTTTTATTGCCGGCAACTTAAAGCAGTCTTAGAAATAATTAAAATATGCGGCATTAAGATCTGACAGAATTAAAAAAATTTAAAAGTAATAGCTGCTTTTAAGATAACTGGTGCTAGTTAACCTGGCTTACAGCCTCCGTTTTTGGAGCACTGACTTTACCGGAGATTTCTTCGTACGGCTTAATCATTTCGCAGCTGCCTTCAAAGATCACTCCGTCTGCTATTTTTAATTTGGCGGTCCTGATGTTCCCGTAAACCCTGCCGCTGGGCTGTATCTCTAGTTTTTCTTTGGCTTCTATATTGCCGTAAACGGTTCCGTTTACTATCACAACCTTGGCGTTTATATTTGCTTTAACAACAGCGCCTTCGCCTATGACAAGAAATCCTCCGGAAGATATTTCTCCTTCAAAGGTTCCGTTTATCTGAAGGGATTTTTTAAAAGTCAATTCACCGAAGAACTGTGTTTCCTTTCCGAAAACCGTAGCGATCATCCCGATTTCATAAACCGGATTTTTATTAACCTGAATTATCTTCCTTGCCATTATTATCCCTTATTTAATTATTTATCTATCGTTCAAGTGAACAATATAATTATAACTTATGAGAAACTAAGATTAAAAAGCCTGTTTAATGTTTTTATCGTCCCTTCAGATTTTGCCCAGACCGCTTGGCGGGAGCGGATTGCTAATCCAAGAGTCCATTTATTTTGTTTTCATTACATAAACTCCATCCCAGTCAGCAGGAGGAGGATTTATCTTAAACTGTTTTGACCTGCCCAGATAAACATCCGAAGGCCCGTCCTTCGGATCAAGGGATAATGCCTGCTCAAAAGCCCGGACAGCCTCATCCCATTTCCGTTCTTTATACGCAGTCAGCCCAAGATTATAATACTTGAGGACTTCTTCCTTTTCCTTGGTAATCATAATGCCTCCTGTAACCAGGATTATTTTTATCCGTTTTGGAGAAACCAACTTTCAAGCTTTAAAGAAACTTGATTTTTAATACAGCTTTTCTGTTATCCAGGTTTCTTTTATATATCCTGCCCGCCTGCGGCTGGCTGGGAGACTTCCGCAAGACTAAAATATGAAAAGCCTGTTTTATTGCTTATTAAAGTTTCTTCAGAATTTATCCCCGCCCTGCGGGCGGGATAGATTGCTAACCAATAAAAAAGCGGATTTTAATAAACCCTATCAATTAAAAACCCGGCAAGATCGACTAATTTTTCTTTATAAACAGATGCCGGGAATGCGTCGAGGAAAGGAAGCGCTTTCTTCATATACCCTTCCGCAATATCCATGCAATGCCCGATCGCTTTATTTTTTTTAATCAGCAGTTTTACTTTATCCCATGCTTCTTCAGAAGGACTTTTAATGCTGTTTATAAGCATTTCCTTTTCTTCATTTGATATGGTTTCCAGCAGATACAACAGGGGGAGCGTAATCTTTCCGTTGCGGAAATCATTGCCTGTGTCCTTTCCTATAATATCTTCTTCAACATAATCAAAAGTATCGTCAATAATCTGAAAAGCCCTGCCCAGGTTAAGCCCGAACTGGAATAAATTATCGCGCTCTTTATCCGGCATTTCAGCTTTCATGGCTCCGAGTTTGGCACAGGTACCCATAAATATAGCTGTCTTTAATTCGATTATTTTAAAATAATGATCTTTATTGATAACATCGATGCCGGAGAACTCTATCTGATAAATCTCTCCCTTGAACATATCGAGAGCGGCAGCGAGTAGCTCGTCAACAAGCAATGATTTACCGTTGCCTAAAATAGTCTGCAAAGCCCTTACATGCATAAAGTCGCCTATGAGAACTGCTACCTTGCTGCCCCATTCCGATGATACCGAAACATTGCCCCTTCTGAGAAAAGCCTGATCAATAATATCGTCATGTATAAGAGTGGCTCCGTGAAAAATCTCCACTGCCGCTGCAATATCTATAATATCATTCGGGATTTCCCCATTTAAACCGCTGCTTAATATTACAAGAGACGCCCTGATTTTTTTCCCGCCTTTTTTGAACAAATGCAGGGAACTCATATCCATTAAGGGTATTTTTGTTTTAAGTATTTCCGGGATTGCCTCATCAACATTTTTCAGATGTGAATCTATCGGTTTAAAAATATCCTCAAGGCTGACTTTTAATCTATTCGGCATAACATTCTACTAATAAAAAGCATTTACACATTCGCGTCTTGATTCGAATATTTCAAAAATTGTATCGAGCATTGTGATCTGGAATGGCTTTAATAATACTTCATCAACAATAACGAGTTTTATGTCTCCGTCCTTTTTCTTAAATTCCTGTTTTTTCTTGTTTAAAAGCCCTAAAGCCCGGCTGCAGATAAATTTAACATTGATCATATCAAGACATACATTATATAATCCCTCATCAAGACAATCATCCAGAACTTCCTGAAGTTCTTCCAGTTCCTCCTGATCGATCCTTCCATCAAGTGCGACTACTTCGACATTATTAACTGATGATCTCTTCATCAAATCCTCCAAAACAATAAAAAATCCAATTTAAAAAATAATTTTATATTTAAATCGAAAATTTATCAACTCTTTTTATATCAGCCCTTGCTATTGTCAACGAATATACCCGGTCTGCTCCAAAAGATTTTAAAATTCTAGCGCATTCATTGATTGTTGCGCCTGTAGTGAATACATCATCAATTATAATAATCTTCTTACCCTTAATGTATTTCCTGTTTAGGTCCGGATTTTTCACTGCGTATCTGCCCAGTATATTTAAAAACCTATCCCTGTATCCCAGTTTTCTCTGTGTTTTATAGTTGTGCTTTTCTCTTAAAAAAGGGTGATATGCTTTTTGTATATTTTTAGCCAGTTCCCGCGCGATCACTTCGCTTTGATTAAAACCCCTTTCAGCTTTCTTTTTCCTGTTAATGGGGACACATGTTACTACGTCTATCAAATCTTTATATTGAATGATTTCTTCTAAGGCAAATATCACAATATGCTTATAAAGCCTTTTTCTTTTATTAAATTTATAATTATGTAATATTTCTTTAATTATACCAGAATAAGCCGCAATAGTGATATTTTTATCAAAATAAATCTTTCTGCTTTCGCAAATAATGCATCTGTTTCCGTATAATTCACCGGAGCAAATTTCGCATTTATTATGTAATAATTCAATTTTTTTGATGCAGCTGCCGCATAAACATGCATCTTTGTAAGATATTACTGCGCCGCAATTAATACAGAAAGACGGGAATAAAAAATCAATTATATATAAACAGAAATTCCGGAAAGAATTAAACATATTATTATGATATTTAATAAAAAGATTTGTTAAAAATGTTTACGGCTATTCAGGACGAGACACAATCAATTAATTTTTATTTGATTTCCTGCTTCGGTAGAAATTACACTTCTGTAAATGCTCTGTCATAAATGTTTACGATTATGCAGCTACTTTCTGTAAACAGTGGGATCTGTTACACCGGCCTCGATAAATCCCTTTTTACGTATCTGACAGCTGTCGCATTCTCCGCAGGATACCCCGCCGCTTTCCGGATCATAACAGCTCTGTGTTAAAGAATAATCAATACCAAGGCTGAGCCCGAGTTTTATAATATCGGATTTTTTTAAGTCCAGAAGCGGAGCGTGGATTTTAAATCCATCGCTCGTTACTCCTGCTTTAGTGCCGATGTTGGCCATTTCCTCAAATGATTTTAAAAATTCCGGCCTGCAGTCGGGATATCCGCTGTAATCCACAGCATTGGCTCCTATAAAAATATCTCGGGAACCTATTGATTCAGCAAACGATAAAGCATAAGAAAGAAACAGAATATTTCTCCCAGGTACATATGTTGACGGGATCTCTTTGTTCCCGACTGACGAAATATCCCGCTTCTTTGGAACCGGGCTTTCCGATTCCGTTGAAAGTGCAGACGATGAAAAAATCCGTGCCGGGATTTTTATAATAATATGATTGAAGATTTTAAAAAAAACGCACAGCTTTTCAGCAAAGCATATTTCTGTACTGTGCCTCTGGCCATACGAAAACGTTATCGCGTAGATTTCAAATCCCTGTTTTTTTGCATAAGCTGCAGTGGTTGCAGAATCAATTCCTCCGCTTAACAGCACAACGGCTATTTTTTTTCTCTTTTCCATAAATACGGACTAAATTATTCTAATCAGCTTTAAATTTAAACTAAGCTACAATCGACCATATAAAATCAGATTGATCAATCTGGCTATAAAATAAGCACCAGCAAAAAGAAATAAAGGCATTGTAATAAAAAAAATTTTCATTTCTCTGTTTGTCAGGTAGCCCGAATGTATAACCTTTTTGCCGAAAAAATTGTAATGAAAATTTTTCGGTTCCTGATACCGTAAATATACCCTTCTTAATATCAGAATCTTGACACAGATCGATGTTATCATCAAGTAACCGGAAAGAATCCAGAACAACAGGGAAAAGTCAAGGGTTTTATAAAGCGTGGGAATATAGAATGAAAGCAGAATAACTATGCCTAAGATTACAAAACTTAAATAAGCAGTGGAGAAGAACCTTTTGCGATAAATTAATTTTTTAGTATAAATATACTGTATAAGAACGATTATATTTAAAGTGAATGGAATAAAGAATAATAATGTTATAATCATTAAACTCTTATAGTACTTTAAATTTAATTTAATAGTATCCGGCGAACAATTTTTCTTTCCCAACAGAATATGTATTTTTTCTCCGGACTTCGGCAGAAGAAATAGAATTATTCACCAGGAACTAATTCGTTCAAAGATTCATTATCATCGTGTTATTCTTCTCATTTTAAAAATTATCCGCATTCCGATTCCAGTCGTAAATATTATTACCCATAACTGTTTTATAAAGAAAGCTCTCCGAAAAAATTAATTTTTAAGATAACTTTTATTATCAAATAACTTATAAACGGCCGTATAATATTAAATTAATAAGTCTTGCTACAAAATAAACGCCGGCAAAAAGAAACAAAGGCATTGTAATAAAAAAATTCTTCATCTCTCTATTTGTCAGGTAACCGGAATGCATAACCTTCCTGCCGAAAAAATTGTAATGAAAGTTTTGCGGATCCTGACATCTTAAATATACCCTTCTGAATATCAGTATTTTTATACAAACCGATATAATCATAATATAACCGGAAAGGACCCAAAATAGAAAGTGATAATCAAGAATATTATAAAGGAGGTGAATAAAAAAAGAAAGCAGGATTATTCCGCCTAAAATTCCAAAGCTGAAATATGCAGTAGAAAAAAATCTTTTACGATATATTGATTTCCTGGAATAAATATATTGTATAAGAACAATTATATTTAATGCGAATGGAATAAATAATAGTAATGTTAGAATCATTATACTTTGGCTTTGCTGCAAACCAAATAAATTTGTAAAAACAGCTTGTCGCTTAATGCACAAATTTTCTCATTCTAATATTTATCAAAATTCCGATTGCTATCATGGACATTATCAGGTTAGATCCTCCGTAAGAAATAAAACTCAGAGGCAGTCCTGTTACGGGCATTACTCCTATTGCCATTCCTATATTTATAATAATATGATAAAAGAAAATTGAGCTTATTCCGCTCGCTAAAAGCGCTCCGAACTTATCCTTGGACTCTAAAGCAATCTGGATTCCCCTGAACATAATTACAGAAAGCAAAGCAATTATTACAATTGAACCAATAAAGCCCCATTCTTCCGCCACTACGGAAAATATAAAATCGGATGTTTTTTCGGGTAAAAATCCTAGCTGAGACTGGCTTCCATTTAAAAAACCCTTGCCGAAAAAACCGCCGGATCCGGCCGCGATCTTTGATTGAATTATATTGTAACCCGATCCATGAGGATCAAGATCCGGATTCAGGAAAACCAGAATTCTTCTTTTCTGGTATACCTTAAGATATTTATGGATAATAACCGAAAAAAACAGCCCAAGAGAAAAAACTGTTGAAGGGATATAAATCTTTCTGTAATACTTCTTAATATAAAAAAAATGTAGTGTATATGAGGTTACGGCAATAAACATTAAACTGCCTGATACTATATACAACAGAGTGCTGTCCCTGAAGAAATCCAGAATAATATTCGATCCTTCCTGCCCTATCCACTCCCTGTAAGTAATGACCATGGGGACCACCAGAGCGATTGCTGCGATACCTATGATCGATACAAGGTGAGATACATCTGCACCGCCTACAAAAAGAAGCGTAAACAGTATGGGGATAAATATCATTGCTGTCCCGAAATCTGGCTGATTTAATATTATAAGAACCGGAACTAACGTTAAAACAGTGGGGATTAATAACTCTTTGAAATTTTTAATATCCCTTTCCCTGAATTCCAGATATTTAGCAAGAAGTATTACCAGGCCAAGCTTCATAAACTCAGAAGGCTGAATTACAAACAAACCCAGGTTCAGCCATGCCCTCGTGTTTCTTACAGTTTTGCCGAACAGGGATGTAAACAATAAAATCAGTAAAAATCCTATGTAAATCTGCAGTGAATATTCGCTGAGAATTTTGTAATTCATAAAAGTAACAGCAAGCATAAGAACAAAACCGAATACAAACCACAAAATCTGTTTTTTATACAGTCCTTTATTGATCTTTTCGATCGGGTCAAAACCTGCACTATAGATCATAAGCACACCGATCAATACCAAAATCATCACTGTAAACACAAGTACATAATCAATTCTGTATATTTCATCTTTACGAATCATTAAAAATATCCCAATGATACAAGTTTTGTATAAATTTTTTCCGCCACAGGAACAGCGCTTGCGGCCCCTGCAACGCCGTATTCAACAAGTACAACAACCGCCACTGCTTTACTTATATCTCCGTTATATGGTGCGTAACTTACAAACCAGGCATGCTGGCTGTAGTTCTCTTTACGAATGGACCGCGTCTGAGCCGTGCCTGTTTTCCCCGCAATAGGGACATTTATATAGCTTAATCTTGCCGCTGTGCCGTATTTAACCGCAGATCGCATACCGGATTTTATTGTATTCATTGTAAGTCCGGTTAACGGGATTTCCCTTGTTTTTTCGGGAATAAAACTCTTAATAACCTTAGTGTTGTCAGGGGAACGAATTTCCTTAACAACATGTGGTTTGTAAACTACTCCGTTATTTACTATACCCGAAATAAAGTCCGCGATCCCGATTACCGTTGTGCTTATAAATCCCTGGCCTATAGAAAGATTAACTGTATCACCGTCATACCATCTCTGTCCATGAGTTTTTAACTTCCATGATATATTGGAAGGAATGAATCCGGTAATCTCTCCCGGTATATCTATGCCGGTTTTTTCTCCAAGTCCAAGGTAATTGGCATACTTTAAAATAATAGAAGGTCCGGCACTTAGTCCGGTCTGATAAAAATATACACTGCACGAATGCGCGATCGCTCCTTCCATATCAAGTGCGCCGTGTGTTTTATAACAATAAATATCTTTATCAATATATCCTTTAAGAGTAAATTTTCCAGTGCAGTAATTAATACGGTTCGGCTTCCATTTATCTTCCTCTAACGCTGAAATAGCGGTAACAAGTTTGAACATTGATGCGGGCGGATATTTTGTCTGCACAGCTCTGTTAAGAAACGGCCTGTCTTTATCATTATTTAATGCATTAATTATTTTTCCGTTGCCCCTTGAAATAATTAAATTAGGATCAATATCCGGTTTGCTTACAATCGCTATAATCTCGCCGGTGGCAGGCATAATTGCCACTACAGCTCCCTTAAGACCTTCCATAGCTTCATAGGCAACGCTCTGAACTTCAGTGTCGATAGTTAATATTAGATTATTTCCGGCGATAGGGCTTGCTCCTATCTCTTCTCCTTCCAGTCTGTTCTTAACATCGACAATCCTTCTTACATATCCGTCTATACCGCGAAGGAGCGAATCGTATTCGCTTTCGATGCCTGTTTTGCCGATTTTATGATAATATTTATATCCGATATCCCTGTATTTCGCATACTCATCCTTGCTGATGCTCCCGACATAACCTATTGTATGGAAAAAAATTTTTCCTAAATTATAAACCCTAACCGACTCATCGTTCCAGTCAATATTTGGGAAAAGAAATCTATTTGAAGCGATCTTAATAATTAAATTTAAGGGAACATCTTCTTTAAGAATAATTCTTTCCCATGGATTTTGCTGATCAATAATCTGAAAAATATCTTCATAAGGAATTTTAAGGATTTTAGAAAGTTTTTTAATTGTTTTTTCAAATTCCTCTTTGTTATTAAACCTTGCCGGTATTGTGCTGATATTGAAAGAAGGCCTGTTCGACACAATTACAATATTATCTTCGCCCGGTTTAAAATTCCTGTCGTAAATTTCACCTCTCGGTGCGGGAATAGGGATATTGCTTTCCATATTCATCCTGGACCTGCGTCTGTACTCCTTGCCCTGAATCAACTGGATATTTATAAGCTGAATTATTAAAAAACCGAGCAGGACACAAACAAGGGCTATGAAGGAGAACATTCTGAATCTGAATACTTCAAGCATCCGGAGCTTAAGGGATGATTGCGCCATCTATGAACTCCCTTCCATAGATAAAGCATCTTTGAACAGCTTATCGTACAATAAAAAAAGAGGCGGCGCAAGAAGGGCGTTATAAAAGGACTCGGGGAAAATAACGCTGATAACAGTCGATATCGCGCCTTCGTGAAAAATATAGCACAAAAACAGAGTAAGTACGCCTTTTATTATTGAAGCGACAAAAAGCATCAGGAAAACAGTAAGTACGTTTCCCTTTAAAATTGTTCTTCCGAACATTCCGACAACAAATCCAAGCGCCATCTTTGGAAAAGTGAGAAGGCCTAAAGGAGAATTAGAAATTGCATCATGAAGAAGCCCGCTGATGAATCCTGTTGTCTCACCGTAAAAAGACCCGAAGCTGTAAGAGAAATAAACCACGGCAATAAAAGCAAGGTCGGGCTTAACACCGGCTATTCTTAAAATATCGAAAGAAGAGTGTCCCTGTATAATAAGAGATATAAGTATAATAGCGCCAGTAAAAATATATTTGCTGATCATCAATCCTCATCTTTAAGCAATTCTAATAATTCCGGATTCGGTTCTTTTTTAATTACAAAAACCTCTTCTATAATGGAATAATCTATTATCGGCTTGACCAGGACTTTCTGAAAGCTGCTGGATTCGATTACTATCGTTTTAACGACCTTCCCGACAAGAAGACCCTGAGGAAAAATACCGCCCTGGCCTGAGCTTATTATTACATCTCCGAAATTTACGGGAACAGACCTGCTAATGTAGTCAACAATACATAAATTTGAATTCGGGGAATAACCGGATAGGAGCCCGGGAAAGCGGCTTTCCTGAAGCATGACACCAATATTCATATCAGAAGAAACGATCGGCTGTATTCTTGAAACACTCCCCCGCACTTCTATTACTTTCCCGAACACTGCTTTTTCTTCGCTGCTGAAGGAAATAACAGGCATGTTGACTTTAATGCCGTCTCTCCTGCCTCTATCAATTATAATTGTCCTGAACCAGTTGTCCGGATCCTTTGAAATAATATTTGCAGGAAGATACTCATAACTTAGTCTCTCCTTAAAAAAAAGCAATTTCCTTAGCCGCGCATTTTCCCTGTTGATTTCACTCAGTTCCTCAGTAATCGCTTCGTATTTTCGCAGCTTTTCCCTGGTCTTCTGAAGTTCTTCTCTTACATCGCCAAGTTCCGTGAATCCTGCCCATAATTTGTGAATTCCGCCCTGTGCTCTGTCGTAACCCTTTTGGAAAGGCGTTAAAAACCAACTGCCAATGCCTTCAACGGAAATTGAGAAAGAAGAGGTTTGCAACGATAAGGAAATAATACAAAAAAGAGTAAACGCAACAAATGCAAGAATTGTCTTATGTCGAATTATAAAATCCACATTCTGTCTACTTAAAATGAGATCTATACAGATTCTTAATTTCTTCCAGAAATTTTCCCGCGCCCATTACAACGCATGTAAGCGGATTCTCCGCTTTTATAGCAGGAACTCCGGTTTCTTTGCTTATAAATTTATCGAGACCCTTTAGCAGCGAACCGCCGCCGGTCATAACTATCCCTCTTTCCACTATATCTGCTGCGAGTTCGGGAGGTGTTCTCTCAAGGGCATGCTTAATAGCATCCAGTATCTGGTCAACCGGCTCTTTGAGCGCCTTTCTAATCTCGGATGAATCTATCTCCAGGGTACGGGGAAGTCCGGAAATGGCATCCCTGCCTTTTAATTCCATTGTTTCAACTTTCTTTTCAGGATAGGCATTGCCTATCCTGATTTTAACTTCTTCAGCCATTCTCTCGCCAATTACCAGATTATACTGCGTCCTCATGTATTTCATAATAGCTTCGTCGAATTCATCACCTGCGATCCTGATAGAATCCGCGATTACCATTCCGCCGAGTGAAATTACCGCGATCTCTGTTGTTCCTCCTCCTATATCCACAACCATATGGCCGGCAGGTTCATGAATCGGGATGTTAGCGCCGATAGCTGCCGCGAGCGCCTCTTCTATCAGAAAAATTTCTCTCGCACCTGCCTGTTCACACGACTCGCGAACAGCTCTTTTCTCTACTTCCGTAATACCGGAAGGAACGCCAACAACCATTCTGGGCCTCACAAGGACTCTTCTCTTATGAACCTTATTTATAAAATACCTGATCATTTTTTCGACAGTTTCAAAGTCGGCTATTACGCCGTCCTTCATCGGCCTTATGGCTACAATGTCGCCCGGAGTCCTGCCGAGCATCCTTTTGGCCTCCTGACCTACAGCAAGCACCTTTGACGTGCTTGTCTGGACAGCTACAACCGAAGGTTCACTTAATACTATACCCTGACCTTTAACATGTACAAGCGTATTTGCAGTACCAAGATCAATTCCCATATCGTTCGAAAACAAACTGTAAATCGCGTCAAATATCATATTACCTTCTTATCTCTCGCTTCTTAATCTATTGCCTTATACCCCAGTGTTAAAATAGTTAAGTTAACAGGGATATTAAGATATTCCAAGTTAAGTCTCATCACCAGGCTGGCGCTATCGGCCGTATGCAAACAGACATACTGCACGTTTGCCAGCTAAAAATACTTGTTCCTTTAGTAAAGCAGATATTAGTACATCCCGTACTTCATCCGGCACTAAGGCATCCCTGCCTGTCGCCAGACCGCCCTTATCTTAATAATATTGGATTTAAGGGATAGGTTTATTGCTAACCAACTAATACCATTAAGTCGTTGTTGAAAAAATTACCTTAACACTTTTATTAAATAAAGATGAAATAATCGCAACTCCCTCTATAATTACAACAACAATTTCCAGACTAAAAAATAATTTTGCAAATCTCTTTTTACATTAAGCCTAATAATTTTTTTGCTTCTATATTGGCCTGATCCGATACTAATACTTCAGTCCAGATAGCCTTAGCCTTTGTTCTTTCGCCGAGGGCTGCATAATTTTTCCCGATCCATATCCTGGACGAATTATCTTTTTCGTCTATCTTTAATGCATTTGTAAAATGCTCGAGAGATTCTTTATAAAGCGACCTGCCGAAATAAATCTTCCCCAGATTCATATTTGCAGATTTCAATAAAGCATTATCAGAACAGGTATCCAGAATATTTTTAAAACTCATAATCGAATCCGTGTATTTACCGGCCATACTATATGCCGATGCCAGAAAAAAACGGCCATTGATACTATCTGAAACCATTCCGTATTTTACCAGAATTTCAAGGCCGTAATCCTCTTTGTTAGTTAAAATATTCATGATAGACAAAAATCTTATATCTTCAATATCTGAAAGGACTTCAACATTGTCTATTTTTTCCACTATTCTATATATTTCCTGTGTGTTGTAATAATTACTGTAATAATAGGATTTAGCCAGTATTAAGCGATATTCCGGATCGATCTCGTCAGAGGAAAAGATTGCAATTGCTTTTTTAATATTCTTAACAGCGGCAATGAATTCTTTATTGGCATTATTGCCGGAACAATCAGTGCAATTGCTGACAATATATTCAGAAAATGTTTTATTTAAATATATTTCCCCTAACTGGAAATGTATTTTCCCGGACAGTAAAAACGTTTCCCCTGATATTTGATTCCTTGAATTATAATCATCACAGATTTCGCTTATTTCCTGTAATTTTAGCTTCTTCTTATCAATATTTACAATTTTTGAAGCGTCCTTCAGGGTGGTAGAAATTTTATTGTATGTGTATTTCCAGAAAAAAATGTATTGTTGATATTTTACGCCTAAATAGCATAGGCCTGTTATAGCGGCCGCAAGCAGTAAAACCTTATACAGTTTTTTGTTCTTTCTTTTTGATTTATAACTATAATACATTAGATGAATATTTATTATAAAACTTCTTTAGTTTTTCACTGACTTCGGTGTCTTTTTTAAAAAGAAATAATTTCGAAACATCGCTTCCTTTCATCAACAAAACAAAAAAATTATTGCCGCTCTTAATATCAGCTATGCGGCGAAAATCAAATCTGAATAATTTTTTACCTGCCCTGAAATTAACTCCATCCTCTGAAATCTCTAAATTCCCGGCCCCTACTCTTCTGATCTTTTTATATTCTCTGAGAGTTGAATCAATTATGCTGTCATTATTGCTATAATCTATTATATTTGATGAATCCTCGTACATTACCACAGGAAAATCTTCTGACATTCTATTATTCTCAAATTTTTCTTCTATATCATATACTTCATTATATATCTCATTATCGACTTTCTTTACATTGTCCTCAAATGAATCATTCTCCGAATCATCCGCTTTGTATGATATATTTTCCGGAGTAAAATTTCTGTCCGTACTTTTTTTTTGTCCAAAATCAGATCCGCTTTTACTGATTTTTTCCGCAATTTTTTTACTCCTGTTCTGCAGCTTTTCATTAATAACCGGGCTAGCAGACTCTGAAACTTTTTTTGAATATAATATTCCGGCATCTTTCTTTGCTTTAATAAGCATAGTATAAATAATAAAAAATATTCCGGTCGCGATTAAGATTAAGCTTAGATATAGCATATTCCTTCAAATTATCATAGATTAAATCGTTGATGAATCACTGAATGATTTTGCTGAGAAACTTAAGAAGCTTGATGATGCTTCCCAATGGGGGAAAAAACCGCCCTGCTATCGATAGAGTAACGATTAATCTGATCATCTTGTGTGAAATTCTCATACTGTCAAGGATTTTTCATTGCAGGAAAAAGAAAAAAAAGCGATAATTCTATACCGGGACAATACTGGCTGCCATTCTCTTTATCTCTGAAATAATGCATTCGATGTTTTTAACAGCTGCGGCAGCTCCGAGCTTAATGGCTTCAGCAGGCATACCGAAGATTACGCAGGAAGCCTCATCCTGTGCGATAGTAGGAATGCCTGCTTCTCTTATTTCCAGAAGGCCGCGGGCTCCGTCATCGCCCATGCCGGTAAGAATGATGCCTAATGAGTTATGCGAAGCTGATTGCGCAAACGACCGAAAAAGAACATCCACAGAGGGCTTATGCCTGTTAACCGGAGGTCCGTCATTGATCTCCACGTAGTAGCCGTTTGTCTTCTTTTTTAAAAGCATATGTTTTCCGCCCGGTGCTATAAACACAGATCCTCTCATTACTCTATCCCCGTCCTCCGCTTCTTTCACTTTGAGCCTCGCTATGCTGTTTACCCTGTCAGCGAAAGATTTTGTAAATTTTTCCGGCATATGCTGGGCAATAATAATGCCAGGTGTATTTTCCGGAAGACTGCTTATTATTTCGACGATTACCTCAGTACCGCCAGTGGAGGCTCCTATGGCAATTACTGACTCGGAGTTTAAATTTGTTTTAGTATTTGGTCTTTTTGGAAGAATAATATCAGCGCTGAATTTTTTATTCACGGCCGGGAGAGACATTTCAACAGCCGGCGTTTTATTTAATTTCCGGAATTTCGATCTGCTGGCTCCAATGACCTTCTCAATTAGTTCTTCCGAAAAAGTCTCAAACTTGCTTTGATTATCCAGATTAGGTTTCAGGATAAAATCAAATGCACCGAGTGAAAGCGCCTTCATTGTCAGCTCAGCATGACTGTCAGTGAACGAGCTTACCATTATTACGGGAATGGGGTCGGATTTCATGAGCTTTTCCAGAAAGGTAATACCGTCCATTCTGGGCATTTCAATATCCAGAGTGATAACATCCGGCCTTAATTTTTTTATTTTTTCGGAAGCAATGATAGGGTCAAGAGCCGTGCCTGCTACTTCAATATAATCCGATCCTGAAAGCGCTTCGCTTAAGACTTTACGAACAACAGCGGAATCATCGACTATTAACACCTTTATTTTATTCATGCTATTATGTACATTTTACAGCTTTGCCATAGATTGTATTGCCTATTAGAAAATACCTGCCGGCAGAATTAGCTAAAGTTTCAGAATGGCCGGCAAAAAAATAACCGTCATCTGTCAAATAATCATAAAATTTATTTATGACATCATCTTTTGTTTTTTTATCAAAATAAATTATCACGTTTCTGCAGAAAATAATGTCAAACAGCCCGTTCATAGGATACGACTCGGAAAGCAGATTCAGTCTTCCGAAGGAAACCATATTTTTAATTGATTCCCTGACTGTAAATAAGCCGCTGTTCTCTTTTTTTCCCTTCTGAAAATATATTCTTAAAATTGCCGGATCGACTTCTTCCAAATCTTCTTCTTTATAAATTCCTGCAACAGCTTTCCCCAAAACATCGGTATCAATGTCAGTAGCAAGTATTTTCACATCCGGCATGCGCTTGTTTCGAAAATATTCCGCAATGGTAATTGCTATTGAGTATGGCTCCTCCCCTGTTGAGCATCCGGCGCTCCAGATTCTGAATTTGCCGGGATTTCTTTTCTCGAATTTCGGCAGAATGACTTCTCTTAAAAATTTAAAATGTTTTGATTCTCTGAAAAAATCTGTTTTATTGGTTGTAATACAGTTAATCAGGTTTATTATTTCTTCATGATAATTTTTATTTAAATACTCATAATATACTTTATAATTATCAATATTTAATGCTTTTAACCTTTTTATTAGTCTTGAGTGCAGTAAGGCTTTTTTCCGTTCAGTCAAATTAATACCGCTTTCTTTAAAAATAACATCTCTTAATAAATAGAATTCATTATCGCTTATTTCATCAAAGAATAACCCTGTTTTAAACATAAGTTATAAATTCCCGCTTTTTCCTGCGTTACCTGATCAATTTTTTAACAGTGTTCAGCAATTGATCCGCCTTGAATGGTTTCGTGATCCATCCGGATGCACCTGCTTCTTTCCCTGCCTTTATCATACTGTTTTCAGATTCGGTAGTGAGCATTAAAACCGGAGTAAATTTATCTGATTTTCTTAATTCCTTAACAAAAGATAGCCCATCCATAACAGGCATATTAACGTCGGTTATATACAACAACACATCTCCGCCCGACTGCCTGATGTCCTGTATTTTTTTCAGCGCGTCGCTTCCGTTTTCAGCCTGCTCAATCGGCAGTCCGGTTTCCTTTAGCACAAAGGCAATGCTGGTGCGAATTGTCGCTGAATCATCAATCGCCATTATATATTTCATGCGCATACTCCATTTAATTTTTTGCAAAACCGCTGAGATATAATTGCTGCTTAATATCATACGAAACGGATTTTAGTATTATTTTTTTTCCGATTTTATACGATTCCCTGTTCGCAGCCATAATAAGCTGGGCAAGTGAAAGATCGATTCTTCTGACTTTACTGAAATCCAATATTATTTCGGATTCTTTCTTTATTAGTTCTTTCAAGTGCGAATAAAGCTCTTTAATATTTTTTACTCCGACATCTTCACGTAATTCAATAACCACGATGATCCTCCAAAGACAAATAAATATTAGTGGCCTATCTCTCCGATTAGGCCGTGTATATCCATAATCAGAGATACTGTGCCATCGCCTAATATAGAAGCACCGGAGATGGCGCGGCTTTTTGTCAGCGTTGAGTCGATGCTTTTTATCACTATCTGCTGCTCTCCGATAAGTTCATCAACCAGGAGACCGAGATAAACACCGTTTGACTCGACAATTACAACCAGGCCTTCCCACGGATTTTTATGTTCAGGCGCTATCCCAAAAAGTTCATATATTCTGAGCAGAGTCACATAGCGATCCCTGATGTAAATAACTTCACCGCGGCCCTCAACAGTCTTTACGTCATTTTTATCCGGCTGTATTGATTCGATTATGGATAACAATGGGATAATATAAATCCATTTGCCGACACGTACAAGCATGCCGTCAATTATTGCAAGTGTTAACGGAAGTTTTATAATGACCCTCGTTCCCCTGCCTAACTCAGTATCTATTTTTATCGTACCTCTTAATTGTTCAATGTTTGTTTTAACTACATCCATCCCTACACCGCGTCCAGACAAATCCCCGACTTTTTCCGTAGTTGAGAATCCGGGCAAAAACAGAAAATTCAGCAGTTTTTCATCGCTTATTTCATCGGACGGCTTAAGAAGGCCGATTTTTTCGGCTTTCCGCCTGACTTTCTCCTTATCAACACCTCTACCATCATCTGATATTTCAATATAAACATTCCCCTCCTGATGATATGCTTTTAAGCTTATAACGCCCATCGCCGGCTTTTCTGCTTTTATTCTTTCATCCGGAGTTTCTATACCATGATCTATTGAATTACGGATCATATGCTTCAGGGGATCGTTTATTTTTTCTATTACTGTTTTATCAAATTCTGTTTCAATTCCCTCCAACTCCAGTTTTATTTCTTTGCCATAATCTTTTGCAGTGTCTCTTATAAACCGTTTAAACTGCTCAAAAGTGGATCCAATCGGAATCATTCTTATAGCCATGATCTGTTCCTGAAACTCACGCGTGGTCCTGTCCATCCCGTATACAGCGTTTTTCAATCTCTCTCCTTCCTCACCGCCGATCAATTCGGCTGCCTTTGAAATCGCGGATTGCCCGATAATCATCTCACCGAGGAGATTCAAAAGTGTATCCAACTTTCCGGTTGCGACCCTGACTGTGCTGCTTTCTATCTTTTTTCTTATCTTATCCTGTTCCGACAGGGCGTAATTAACATCCTCCCTGGAAGCGTATCCTTTTTCTAAAATGATTTCAGCAATCTTTTTTCCGTCTGTTTTCTGCGCATCCAGCACATTTGAGAGTTCGTTTTCGGTGATTATGTTCTCGGAAAGCATTATCTCTCCTATCTTATGAGGCGAAAGCTTATCCGGCATATTGTAATTGGTTGTCAGGTCTTCTATTGCAATTTGATTATCGTCATTGACGAATTGAAATATATCTTCGATCTCCTCTCTTGTATGCTTCGTCCTTATTGTGATATCCCAGTTAAGATAGCAGTTCTCAGGATCAAATTTTTTCATGTCCGGAAGTCTGGTTCTATCCACTTTTCGCGTACTAATCCGGCCAAGTGAAGCAAGATCTTCCATTATAATCAACGGATCTATGCCGTTTTTAAAAATCGACTCTTTAAATCCTGTCCTCACCCTGAAGAATTTATAACCGGGTTTCTCTTCTTCATTATATGAGCTTAATCCGGGATCTGTATCACTTTTATACGCAACCGGTTTATCAGTTATTTCTTTTCCGACAGCAGATTCTATCTTTAATTTCTCAGGGACATTGTTATGTCTGTACTCCTCAATCTGGCCGAGCAGCTGTTCTTTTAATTTATTCTTTTTATCCCCGCCAGCGTCTGCATCAGATCCGAAAATAATCATTTTTATCCAGTCCATACTGTTCAGAAGAATATCGATTAGTCCTCCATCCACTTTCAGATCGCCGGATCTGACCTTGTCTATCAGGTTCTCCAGTTTATGAGTAAACTGGGAAATATCATTGAACCCGGCCATACCCGAACTTCCTTTAAGGGTATGTATGCTTCTAAAGATACGGTTTACCACCTCAGGTTCGCTTCCTTCTTCAAGTCTTACAATATCCGGTTCAAGATTCTGCAGAATCTCCTCAGCTTCACCTGTAAATATATCTTTTAATCCTTCTATTGCTTCCATATTAACGCGCTCCAATTTTAGAACTCTTCAAAGCCCTCTTGTTTTTTATTATATGTTAAGTCTGCATTTTTATGGCTTACTTTAATATTTTGACCGTTATGATTTTTCTTCATATTGTTCTGTATTTTATTTACTCCAGGATCCAATTTGCCATGTTCATTATCTGATTCCTGTGTAATCCTGTCGGTTACGGTAAACATATTCATCATGACCATAATATCTTTAGCTTTAGTCGACATGTCTTCGCTCGCCGATGCTGTCTCCTCTACGAGAGCTGCATTCTGCTGAGTCATGGAGTCCATTTCCATTACTGCTTTATTGACCTGCTCAGCGCCGAGTTTTTGTTCCGCACTAGCAGCTGCAATCTCCGAAACAACCGCACTTACCTCCTTAATTGAAGCAGTTATTTCCTGTAAAGCGTCTCCGCTTTTGTTTACAAGCTTCGTACCGTTTTCAATTTTATCGATCGAATCGTTTATCAGCGCCCCTACTTCTTTTGCAGCTTTTGCGGATCTCTGCGCGAGATTTCTTACTTCGCCCGCTACTACTGCAAATCCCCTGCCGTGCTCGCCTGCTCTCGCCGCCTCAACAGCCGCGTTAAGCGCCAGCAGATTTGTCTGAAACGAAATCTCATTTATCATCGAATTGATTTCGCCTATCTTCTTGCTCGACTGGCTGATCTCGTTGATCGAATTCACGGCATTGCTGACAACAATCACTCCATCTTCCGCGAGTTTCGATGTTTTCTCCGACATTTTGCTTGCACTCTCCGCATTCTCCGCATTTTGCTTTATAGTAGCCGTAGACTGTTCTATAGCTGACGCAATCTCCTCCAGCGAAGACGCCTGCTCAGATGTTCGCTGCGACAGATTCTGATTTCCGCTCGATATCTGCTCAAGCGCCTGGGCAAGGCTTTGAATGGATATTACAACTTTCGAAAGCAGATTATCTATATTATTCACTGCATCATTCAGCGCGTATGATATCTCTCCGAGCATTCCCACATCCTCATTTCTTCCCACATTGAGTCTTTCTCTTAAATTTCCGCCTGCGAATTTTCTGGCAAATTCAGAAATATCCTTAATAAGATTTTCAAGACTATCGACGGAATTATTTAATGTCTGCGATAGCTCGCCCAGCATGCCTGTATCTTTCTTTTTACTCACATCAAGTCTTTCAGAGAAATCCCCTTTCGAAAACTTAACCGCAAAAACAAGAATATCCGAAATTAAATTTTCCAAAAGATCAGAGGTATTATTTAAAGAGTGTGAAAGCTCACCCAGCATGCCTGTATCCTGTTTTGTGTTTACATCCAGCCTGCCGGAAAAATCTCCGCGTGCGAACCGTTCTGCAAATCCTGTGATATCAGCAACAATTTTCTCCAAGTTGCCGGCAGCTTCGTTAAGAGCCGAAGAAAGCTTCCCGAATTCATCCCCCTGTTCCAGTTCAATTCTTTTCTTAAAATTACCGGATGCTATGTCTTTTGCAAAATCAAGTATCTTAACCAGAGGCCTCGATATTGCCCTTGAGACAAAAAGCAATATCAATCCTATTACAACAGAAATACCTATAAAAATTATTATCATTTTTAAGTTAATTGCCGCTATTTCTTCATTAACGTCTTCAATATAAATGCCGGTACCAACAATCCATTTCCATGGTCCGAAAGTTTTTACGTATGATATCTTGGGTGCCAGCTTCTGAGCATTATCTTTCCACTGCCATATGTAATCAACAAAGCCATGCCCCGACCTTTCGCATATCTGGGCCATCTCAACGAACAGGCGTTTCCCGGCAGGATCGGAATAATCTGAAACATCTTTGCCGTCAAGATCGGGACGGAATGGATGCATTATCATATAGGGACGTGAATCATTTATCCATAAATAATCCTTCCCCTCATCACCATATCTCATGCTTTTAATCACTGCTATCGCCGTTTCCCGTGCGTCCTCAATTTTCATCCCGCCTTTTTCGACGTCAGTATTTAATTTGTCCAGCACACTGATTCCTGCATTAACTATATCCTGTAATTTCATTCTCTTCTGTTCGATCAGGCTGTCCCTCATGGTTGGAATAAAATATCCAAAAACAAGCGCTACAAAACAAACAATCGTAAATAATACACTGATAAAAACCTTAGATTGAAGCGAAATATTTTTCCACGAAAATTTTAATTTCAAACTATTCATTTCATTCCTCCGGTAGATTTATATAAAGCAACATCCTAGTTACGTTTATTCCTGATTATTCATTGTGCTTTTATCCGCATCAATGAGATTCAGACTCTCAATCTCAGCCTCAGTTAATATGAGTTCAACATTTAATATTATTATCAATGTGTTGTCTATCTGGCCTATCCCTTCAATAAAGTCGGTCTGTATCTTTGCTGTAAAATTCGGCGTAGACTGTATTGTCGATATCGGTATATTTACAACATCCGAAACAGAATCCACAATCATTCCAATAAGCCTTTCCTTAACCTCGACGATAATAATGACCGTGTATGCATCGTACTCTCTTGTTTCCATTTTAAACCTTTTTCTCATGTCTATTACCGGCACCACAGTCCCTCTCAGATTTATTACGCCTTCCATAAAGTATGCGGTATTAGGCACATGCGTAATATCAGTCATGCCAATTATCTCTCTTACTTTCTCAACCCCAATACTATAACTCTCATCAGCAATAAGGAAAGTGACATGCTGATGCTCCTCTTTTATAATTTCATCTTCCTTAGCCGGAGTCCTGTTTCCAAAATTTTTCATAGTAAATCTCCCCCTGTTGAAATCTGTAATTTTTATTCAAGTTATATTTTCATTAAAGACAATAGATATGCTTCTTAACTGAGAGCCGGCATAAGTATTCCCTCCCAGCCTGCAGCCGGGGAGGGAATACTCAGCCTCGGCACTCAATAAAAAATGAATTATAAAACAACTCTAATGTCATGGTGACGGGATGTTTATTATAAAATTATAATCTATAATGAATAATAATTCAAATTTTTTTTTAATAATTATTTATTATAAAATTTTTTTCCTTGCTATAGTTAAAAGATAAATGTAAAATAAAGATATGGAGAATCATTTAATCTGCTCAAGAATAACCTCCGAAAGTAAGATATTAATCATACAGGAAGAGATGCTTAAAAAATATTTCCGGTTAATAAAGTAATAATGAAATACATAATATTTTATTTTGATAATTCGGTTGCTAAAATATTCGTCGAAAAAATAGACGAAAACGGAAATTCATCCATGGTGCTTTCATCACCCAATAATTTCGTTTCAAAAGATGAAATCGTCGCAAGGATAGTGGATGTCGACCAGCCTGAAGACGCCGGTAAACATATCGATCAGGGTTATGCTTTCCATATCATTCAGAAATACAGCCCGGTAAGAGCCGGCGAAGGAATAGTATTCGACCAGGATTCTCTTGTTTTCAAGGCCACAGACTATGGATTCGTAAAGCATGACAGGGATAAATCTTCAATTTTATTGCTGAATCCTTTGAGGATTCAAAAAGATAAAATGAAGGCTTTTTATATAGTGCATCCGACAAAATTTAAAAAAATCCCCACAGTTGAAGACATTGATGAGAATTTAATCAAATTAAAAATCTACACAATCGTAGATAAAAATACGCTTGCCAATGACCTGGAGCAGATAGATGTCAATGCACCTCAGGTACATAGAATTAAAGTAGCGCAGGGGAAAGAACCTAAAGACGGTTTTGATGAATACTTTTCACCTCTCATGGATTTTGAAAAAAAAGCCGGTAAAATATTGGAAGACGGCAGCATAGACTTTAAAGAAATCGGATCAATAATTGAAATAAAGCAAAGACAGGCAATATTAAAAAGGATACCTGCGGAAACCACTGAAGACGGATTTGATATTTACGGAATAAAAGTCCCGGGCGTAATGAAGGAAACAGACGGCTACAGGCTGGGCGAAAATATTGTCCCTTCAGTAGATCCTAATATATATGCTTCAACGATTGACGGATGTCTTGAAATAAACCAAAAAACCATATCAGTATCCCCAATTTCCGTTATCAAAGGCGATGTCAGCTACGAGTCGGGAAATATTGATTTTCACGGTTCTGTACATATTAAAGGATCAGTTTTGCCGGGATTTACTGTAAAGGCTAAAGGAGATATAGTGATAGGCCAGAATGTAAGTGATGCGTTTATAGAAGCCGGAGGAGATGTAACGGTAAAACTCGGCATCGAAGGCAAAGGCAAAACCAAAGTAACTGCCGGAGGGAAAGTAAAGGCTAAATTTATTATAAACTCAAATGTTGAAGCAATCGGGATTGTTCAGGTTGATGATTCCATTATTAACAGCAATGTGTTTTCAAATGATAAAATATTAGTTACCGATAAGCATGGAAAAATTATCGGCGGAGAGACTACAGCACTTTATGAAATCCATGCGAAAATCTCCGGTGTTCCAAATGAAAATAAAACCATTCTCGCTGTCGGTAAAAATATTATAATAGAGAATGAACTCAAGGAAATAAGAAACCGAATGAATCCGATAAAGAAAAGAATAGAAGAGATTACACAGAGAGTAAAAGCCAGTTTCGGGGAGGAGATATTCACAAACCCGAAAGGGCTTATCGCTATTTTACCTCCTGTTAAAAAAAAGACATGCCTTGAACTCCTTTCTGAACTTACTACAACTAACAACGAACTTAAAAGTATTACAGAAGAATACAAATTAAAAGAAAATGAACTTATATTTGACCATGAGCCTACAATATCAATAACCAACAAAGTCTACCCCGGCACCTTGATTAAAATTAAAAACAACCTAAGATTGATAGAAGAAGATCTTCACAATGTGAAATTCTACGAGGATGGGGAAAGGAAGGAAATACGTTTTATAGCTGCTGTATAAAAAATACATTTTTTTGTTGACACATGCACGTCTAACAGCTTCATTCTTACTAATTATACTTTTAAAGTAACTACTTTACAAATCGGGCCAAGACCCCGATTTTTTATTTTTTTACGATAGCGGGTTTCTGCAAAACCGATAATTTATTATATAACTTTAAATCTTTATTTCTATTTTACCGGAATAGTATAAATATTTTTACAGCAACCTGCGGCTAATCGGCTTTATTTTTGTAATTATATTGGATAGCTTAAAAACAACTGGAAGGTTAATAACTTGAAAATCCCAAAATTAAAAACAAAACATCTGCTTTCAATTGCGGATTTATCAAAAGAAGAAATCATTAGCATTTTTAAATTCGGAGCTAAACTCAAAAAAGACATCAGGAACTGCCGGAAGCATAAATATTTGTCCGGTAAAACGCTTGGAATGATCTTTGAAAAAAGCTCAACAAGAACAAGAGTATCGTTTGAAACCGGCATCTTTCAGCTTGGCGGTCATGCTCTTTTCCTGGACAGCAGTGACATACAGATCGGCAGGGGTGAAACTATTGCGGATACGGCTAAAGTGCTCTCCAGATATGTTAATGGCATTATGATAAGAACATTTTCGCATTCCAATGTCGAAGATCTTGCTGCAAATTCCGATGTTCCGGTTATAAACGGCCTGTCTGACCAGACACATCCATGTCAGGCCCTTGCGGATCTGTTTACAATTTATGAAAGAGTAAATGATTTAACAAAAGTAAAGCTCGTCTATATAGGGGACGGAAACAATGTAGCGAATTCGCTAATACTAGGTGCTTCAATTTTAGGAATGAATATTTCCGTCGCCTGCCCTGAGATTTATTCACCGGAAAAAGAAATACTGGATAAAGCCGCTCAATTCTCGCTTTATTCCGGAGCGAAAATAAACATTACTCCGGATATAGA
>JAFGSG010000020.1 GCA_016934735.1 Spirochaetota bacterium
TCAATATGCGGGACGCTGACTATTGAATCATTAATAATTACAGCATTTGCATAATCGGGGAATCCCAGTTTTTCGTCCTTCAGAAAATCTCCTGTATTTTCAATGCCTGCAATGACAGAGGAGTTACCAAGGAAGACTTTATATTGTATGCCGGTATTATATGTCAGACCTTCGGTTCTGCCATAATCATTAAGCGACCGGTTAGCCCCGTAGTATGAATTACGCATTATATGTTGTGCGGAAAAGAATGCAGAGAAAAGATCATAATCGCGGAAATATTTCTCATAAGTTATTGCACCTGTTTTTAAGTCGTGCTGGATAGCTTCTGCCAGGTCTCTTTCGTGCAAAGTATACTCTTGTCTGTTTCCTCCATCTCGTTCTTCTTTAATATTGAAGAAGTCAACAGCTAACTTACTTCTTAATCCAAACCTGTGAAAGAATCTAGTCCCTATTGTCTGATTATTCATTGGCGATATTTCGGAATAATCATCGTTATTGGCATCGAACATTTCTCTTTTACGGGTGAATCCATAAAGCGCCATACCGGTTTTTCTGTCGTCAGATATAACAGATGTATTGAGGTCTACGGAGTAATCGGGAGCCACACCTCCGGATCCTTTTAATCCAACTCCGGTCAGTCCGGTATTAATGCCGGCTTCGTATGAATTTGATGCCGGATCCTTCAGGATAATATTTATTATTCCGGCAATTGCATTACTGCCATAAAGAGCAGACCCGCCTCCTCTTATAACTTCAATCCGCTCTATCATATTTGTTGGGATAAGTTCAAGGCCATATACTCCTGCAAGACCGCTGAAGATCGGATGACTGTTTATAAGTATTTGTGAATAGGGACCTTCCATTCCGTTCATCCTCACTTGTGAAAAACCACAGTTCTGACAATCGTTCTCAATCCTGAGTCCGGGAGAAAATGAGAGTCCTTCACTTAATGTCACGGATTGGGAAGATGAAAAGAGTTTTGGTGAAAGAGTATTTACTATAGTGACAGATTCGATTCGCTTTATCTCACTCCTGTCAGCAGTTACCACAACTTCTTCAAGGCCGAAAATATCCTGTTCAAGTTCAAAATTAATTTCCAGCGTTTGACCAGCCCTGATTGTAATTTCTTTTTCTGATGGTTTATAACCCGCAAATCGCGCTGTGAGAGTGTAAGTTCCTTCTGGTAAATTAATCAGGTTATAATGACCTGTTTCGTCGGTATGAACGCCCATTGTCGTTCCATTTATGCTTACAGTTGCAAAAGGGATATGTGTATTGTCTGCTGTTACATGGCCAAAAATATTTGCATCCGTTATTTTTTGCGAGAGAAGTATTGGTGTATAGCAAATTAATATAAATGATATTGAGATAATATATTTATTCATAAAGTATAAATTAAGATCATAAAATTAAATCAATATGCAAGAATGCTTTGCATATTAAAATGATAAGGAGAATCTGTAATTCTCTGAAAAAAAGCGGATTGTGTAATTATAAAGTTGGTGCCCTCGGGAGAAAGGGAGAATAAGGATATAAAGAAAAACAATGATTTGTCTCGGATAAGATTATACTGATATTTAAAGTCTTTCTAAAAATCAAGATTCCCCAATGTATTATCAGGGCAGTGGCAATAAAATGCGATATGAACTGGATCAGAACAAATACATCCTTTGAATGGTTGTGATTAACCGGGATATCTCCAGATTGCGATTTATAAGGGTGTGAATGGACAATAGTGACACCGTCAACTACATGATAATGAGGGAAGAATGTAATAGATGCAAAATACCCGCAAAAGAGCATAAACAGGAAATAACCTGTTATTTTTTTATATATCCGTTTAAATAAGGACAACATCATCTGCAAAAATGAAAATCCGTTGTAAATATAAAAATTCTTTTTTCTCTCTCCGGGTGATTCATATTTATTTTTAAGCTTTCTGTATCATGTTGTATAAAATACCTGATAGTTAAAATGTTTAGTCAGGCCAGGGATCCATATCGAGATCTTTTGAACCATATATATGCCGGTTCTGGCATTCCGGTATTTTTTAAGCTGTTCCATCAGAATTAATGCTTTTGCATTTTTATGATCATTTGCTAAAATCCCGTTCAAATAATTTATTGCTTCTCCAAATTTTTGTTCACCGATAAGCTTACTGATTATCTGATCAAAATCATTCTTTTCCTCAATATTATTCATCTCTGAAAAGGCTGTTTAATGCTTCCTGAATATTTCCTCTTTTGAAGACAAGCCTTATCCCCTTTTCCATGAGTCTTATAATCCCTTTTTTACCGATATGAGCAGCTATAATAACTTCACAATCACTAATTACATTATACACATCCAGAGTCTTTAAGTGTTGCATGGATGTTTCATAAGGATTGAGCCTTTTTTCGGTAAGTATGAAGCTGCCCTTTTCGGTTTTACTGTAAATGTAAAAGTACCGGGCCATCCCCAGCATTTTCGGGAAAATTGTTTTCCCGTCATTAGTGGGGATAGCAATTAATAGAGGCTTCTTTAAATTACTATCCATTATTACATGATCTTAGCAAAAACCATGTTTTTTGTTTTTAAATATCTTTAAAGACCCTTGCCAGAGAAAACCCGGGGGCATCGACCTGAAGATCGAGGAAATAGCCGAAAGGTGTCTGATGTACTTCGTACCCGGCATTCTTCATCCTTTCCTCTATCCTGTTAAAGAACAGCATTGTAAATTCAGGATCGGCTTTGCTTTCCGAAAGATGAGCAAACGAGTGCAGGATAATTTTATTGACCTGGTTTTTTCCGCATACCCACTTCAGGTTTTTTATCAGTTTCTTTTCTGCTTCTTTATCTTTTTCAATATCTGCCTGTTCAACATGAATAAATGCAACCTGAACATTTTCATATTCTGCCGGCATGCAGAAATCATTCCCGCTTTCCACAGTTTTAACTGTCGGGGTGTATCCGAATCTTTTACAATAAATTAAGAGCAACTTCATAATGATTATTCTTTATTTTTCTAGGGTAGCATATGGTTTATTCAAATGATTGATAGTAAATGAAAGTTCAAAATTATTATTTCTTCTGTATCCCTCTCACTATCTACAAGGATAAAGTAGAATTATGATGATCGAATAATAATAAAAACCTGTTTAAAACTATAAAACAGGAGAGTCAGATACCGGCAATGAAAGCGATAGTTGAATGTTTTTTCTCGTGTTCCAGTGCTTCAGTTAAAAGATGCGAGGCTTAAATATATATCAGTACTCCCGAAACAAACCCAAGCATTAACCCGAGAGCTGACTCACCCATTTTGCTTACAAAAAGATAACCACGAATGCTCGCCCGGGAGTAGTAAAACCTGTAATCGGGAAAGCTTAAAATATTTTTTTTTTCATGGCTTTACCCCCTTTTATTAAAAAAGGATACGTAATAACACCTTCGGCAAACTCATGCACCACTAAGCCCGTGGCTGCAAGAATAGTATAGCCTGCTATCCATAAAAAAGTATCCGGGATTTATTCCATAATTTTTATGTAAGATTAATTATTAATAACCTTATTCCAGACACCATATTTATGTGCTGAAATTTTATGAATAGTTTTTATTTAACATTAGTATAAAGAACTTTGAAATGAACAAATGTTCACTTAAATTTATTGATTATTTAAAAAGGAGGTAAATTATGGCTTTAATGATTGTTGATGAATGTATTTCCTGTGGCCTTTGTGTTGAAGAGTGCCCAAATAATGCGATTTCGGAAGGCGATCCGATCTATGTAATTAATCCTGATATGTGTACTGAATGTGTGGGTTTTTATAATGAACCTCAGTGTGTAAAAGTATGTCCGGTAGATGTTATTATACCAGACCCGGCTCATCAGGAGAGTAAGGATGAGTTACTGGAAAAGAAAAAACGTATTCATGGTGAATAGTATTCAGGGTAATTCAGGAACGGTAAATATTTAGCCGCTATAAGAGAAAAAGTTGCGGAAATACAAAATGAGCTTGCTTCAGGAGTTCTGTTTGTGGCCGCTGCAAAAACCAGGTTGAATGATGAAGTAAAGGCAGCTATTCTTAATCCTTATAAGACTATCCTTTTACCAGATAAAAATGCAGGATATGGTTTGGCCGATATGGCAACCGCTGAAATTATTGATCGTCCCTATTGTACTGCTTCGTAAGTCATATGGCCGATATTACAGGAATTACTTCACAAATGTCAAAATATGTGAAACAATCTCGTCGGAAAGAATTTATTGTATGTACAGAAGATACAAAATTATGTATTATATAGACAATTTAACAATATAAAAAAGGTTAAGATTATGGAAAAGTATTTAGTTGCATCATCAGGGAATACGCCTGATTCAAAAGTGTCGGGCAGATTTGGGCATTCAGAATATTTTCTGTTAATCGACCCTCTGACTATGGAATATGAAGCTTTCAGGGGGGTTGATAAAGATGAAGATCAAAACATCGGGAAATTTATTACCTCTGCTGTTGAAAAGGTTATTATCGGAAATATCGGCCCTTCAACATTCAGAGAGGCATTAGCTTCCGGCTGTAAAATTTACCAGTGCCGTAATATGTCTGTTAATGAAGCAGTAAGAAAAGTTATGAATAATGAAGTCCCGATACTTAAAGAACCCACAATAAAAGAGAGTATCCATTCAGCTCGCAAAGCAGGCAATAATGATGGCGATGACCAACGTGGAGAAGGTAGTGGAACTGGAGCGGGGCACGGATCAGGGCAAA
>JAFGSG010000144.1 GCA_016934735.1 Spirochaetota bacterium
GAAGAGTCACAGGTTATTGTAAGGGGCATGATCGATGGCGACAGGAAAGCCTATGAGAAGTTTGTTGAAATTTACAGGCCCGTTATTCTCAGGGAATGCCTTCATTTCTGCGGGGACAGCGGCAATGCCGAAGATCACCTGAACGAGGTGCTTATCCGCGCCCTGATTTCCATTGAAAGCTATGATCCTGACAGGGCATGCATGGACACCTGGGTTGTGAGCATTACAAAGAATTACCTGAGAAATTTCATCAGGGACGAGCAGCAGGATGTTGAGCTTGTTTTCTGCGATCATGACGCGCTTGACCTTTACGAGGCGCCAGCGCCGGAGGAAGCTGCAGCCGCGTCCGATGAAGCTATTGAGGAAGAAGCGCCGTCCATAGGCAAACTGAGGAAAGCGCTCGCGTTTCTGAGCTCCAGGGACAGGGCCATACTTTTTTACAGGGCAGAGGGTTTCAGCTATGAGAATATCGCCGGGTTTCTTAAAATGAAGCCGGGAAGCGCCATGGCCGCTTTTTCCAGGGCAGCGGCAAAGGTCAGGGGGATGTTTAATGAGATGCCGGAAGACGCGGCGTCAATTTTTTAATTTTTTATCCATATTATAAATTCCTTTGTTTCTCATATATGCTAATTGTTGAGATTCAAATATACTATTATATATAAAAAATCATGATTTTCTATATATGTTGCAGTTCATCTGAATAAAAATTGCTGATTTTTATGCAGATCCTTACTGATATTTTTAATTCTCCGCGTTCTACTCATAGAAAAACAACAGTTCGCAAGTATAAAGGGATTTTTAATTTTTAGATTTAGTTTATCTTTTCATGCATGTAAGAATGCCTTTTTTAGTGCAGAACTGCATAAATAAGAGGGGCAAAAAATTCCGGGCATGCCGCTTCGATACAACGCTATCAAAAAAGCATAATCCTGTGGCTGAATGATGCGCTGAGCTTACCGAAGCGAAGGGCGATTGCCCTTATCTAAGGCACCGTTTAGCATGTGGCGTCCGTAGGGACATCTTGCCTTACAGGCGAATGTCATGAATTACCCCTGCGGGTGTCCCAATGTGTTTTTTATTCCGGATATAATGATTTTAATAACGGGATCAATGCAGGGGCATTTTGCCTTACAGGCGAATTTGGATTTGCGTAATCCAATTTACGCCCCTGCTGTTTTTTTACGAAGAAACCATTTCTCCTGTCATTGAAGATAATTTGCCTGTCATTTCGTTAATGACCTCTGTCGCGGCGGAAATCTGCATTGAAATATTGACAATCTCGCCGGCAGCTTCGGAAATCTGCTGCACAGTTTTACTTGATTCATCGGTGGCGGTTTTCTGCTCGCTTGTTGATGTTTCGATTATTTTTCCGGAATCGCGTATCTTTCTTATAAGATTGTTTATTGTTAAAATTACAGTATTAATATCGCTGATAAGATTATTTATTTCGCTGAATTCATTCTCAATCCGGCGTATTCCTTCTATAAATCTGCCTGTTGCCGATGCAGATTGATCTATAAGGGTGCTGCTCTCATATATCAGCAATTTGTTTTCGTTTATTATTTTTCCAATTGCCTTGGAGTTAACGGCGGTAGCTTCAGCGAGTTTTGATATTTCGTCTGCAACTACTGCAAAACCCCGCCCTGAATCCCCGGCGCGTGCCGCTTCGATCGCCGCGTTAAGCGCGAGCAGGTTTACTTTATCCGATATTTCATAAATGACCTTGATAAAGTCGGCAATTTCATTGCTTTTTGTTTTTACGGTTGCAAACTTATCCTCGGTTAATTTCATCTGCTGCACAGATTCCCCGGAACTTGCAGTTACATCTTTAAGCGTTTCCCTGATCTTTACGGAATTATCCTGGATGCGTTTGTTCACCGCCTGCAGATTGCCCATTGAGGCTACGGTTGTTTCCATTTCGTCGTAAAGAGCCTTCGCGGCTGTGTTTATTGATTCGGAATTGCCTGCCAGCTCTTCAAACGTCGCGGATATTTCTTCGAGTGATGCCGCCTGCTTGGTGGAAATATCATTCATGTGTATGTTTATATCAGACTGTTTCCCCGAGTGATCCCTGAGCAGCGTGATTGAATTCCTGATCTCTTCCGCCATTTTGATGTTTTTATTCAGGTTGTTTTTCGCGTCATTCCCGTTTTTTACGGCAAGCACAAGAAGATTCCTGGTCGCGCTTGCGCCGAACATGAGCGCGATTCCCACCCAGATGTACACCAGGTACCGCGTGATAATGTTGCTGGCAGGGCCTGCGGGTAAAAGTTCCGGCCTGAAGATCAGCAAGGTTGTCTGTGAAACTAAAACAAGCAGCAGTGTAAAGACAGTTGTCCTGTTTTCAAAATAAAAAACACTTAAGGCGAGTACAATATAATGCGTGGCAAACATTTCACTTGCGCCGTACACAATGTACATGCAGGACCATAATGCCATAACTATTCCTGTCAGCGTGATATAGCTGGAAAGCCTGGTCCCGGAAATTTTCCTGATATTGACAACAGCATAGGTAATTGCAATTAAAGCAGTGACAATGCAGAATTCTGTTATCAGGGATTGATAGGTCAGATACGATGATCCTTTGCCGGTTATTTTTATAAGTAAAGTGGCTATGTTCGCAAACAATACAATGCTGAAGAAAGCCTTGCAGAGCCTGTTATTATTGGCGATGATCATGTTTCTTACAAACTCAGCTTCATCGGCTGACTTGTTATAAATTTCAGCTTCTTTTGCCATATTCAACACCTCTTTTGTTTTAGATATTATAACTGTTTTATTTTAAAAAATCAAATAAAAGAAACATGCGGAGTTCGGTAAACGGGGATATGTTGCCGGGAATGATATGGATGCGGCTGAAGGGCTGTTGATGAAGCCGGAACATATGCCGGACAAATGGGAAAAATTTAATTTTTTGGAGGTGGTATGCTGCTAACGAATCGAATCACAACGGCGGATAAAACACACCTACAATAACAAATGGATTTTTTGCAATGCTATGGAATTGTCTTGTTGTCCCAAGATACAAATAAATGGCCTTTTTGCTGAATTCAGTCAGATACTTTTCTTTTACTTTATCGACAGCGTCTTTTTCATTTCCATTACTGCTTCTTAAGGAGTTCCAGTATAATTGCCCTATTTCCCAGTCTTCAATCATCAATGTACTTTCACGACCGTTAATATCTGTAAACTTATACGAAAATTTATACGGCAGCTTTTTGACCATTTTATAAGTATTCAGGATTTCATCTTTTTCTTTATCGGAGAACAGATCCCCTTGCCTTTTCTGATCTTCAACTATTTCAAGAATATCTTTCGGCCAATCACGTTCTTTTTCAGCTTCAACTATAAAATCATTTATTTTCTCCGGCTTAAAGACGCACAAAGAAAGAGAATTATTCTCTTTTGCTTCTTTAATGATTGTTCCCATATCATTGAAAACATTACATTTTTCCAGTATTATCTTTTTTCTTTCATGCCATTTATTCTTTGTATCAATTATATCCAGTAGCTTAATGTCGTCCCAACTAAATAATTTATAACTTTCCGGCCGATGATCTGAAATATTTTAGCAACCTGAACTTCAAGCCATTGATATTTTTTATATCGCTTTGTGAATTCAAGCAGCCTGAATGGTATTGGATATATTCTTATCCATGCCCCGTCTTCTTTTACTCCGGCTGTACAGCTTAATTCGCCGTACTTTTTTGAAATGGTTGGATATGTTTTTACGGTAATGAGGATTTTAACTTTTTCTGTTTTCAAAGGAGTTGTATTGGCGCTGAATATTCCTTATTTAATTTATTCAATATTCTTGATCTGTGGCACATCTTAATATCGCTTTCAAAACAGGTTATTGCTATTTTTTTATTGTTTTCGTATTGCTGATAAATCTGTTTTAATAAATCGTCTGATTTTGCTAAAATATTTTTTTCATAAGTATCAAACAGCCGTTGATAATCCGATATTGTCTTTAAATTTTGTCTGGATTGAGAAGGTATTCCTAGTCCTGGAATATGTATATATTTGATGTTTAACTCCGAACAGGCTGAGGAGAGAGTCTTTTTCGAAAATCCATACTTCATGCTTATAGGATTTTTTCTTACGTCGATCAGGACGACAATTTTATTAGCTACAAGAGCCAATAAATACTGGTCGATTGTTTTGCCTTCATAGCCTATGGAATAAAATGATTTATCGTTATTTTGATGCCCCGTTTCTTTTTGATTACTTGGATTACCGGAATAAAAAGGATGTTTTGAAAAAATATATTCATCAAGGCTTTTGCTGTCAATTGTGCTGAATTGATATGACAGCCTGTCCATTGTCTCGTTATCTGATTGCTTTATATATGATCTTATATTGCTTTTAAACAACAACTCAAGTTTATTATTATTGCTTATCATGCCGAGAGTTCCAAGCCTGTTAATATCCGCCTGCGCCATAAAAGAAAACGGGCTATTGCTGACAGGAACGAAATAATATTCCGAATTTTCTTTTTTTGTACTGCTGAATATGAATAGTAACTTCTGGAAATCACTATTTGATAACCTGTTGTTAAATTTATTAATTAGGGACAATAGTAATTTTTGTCTGTAGAATTGTGGTAATTTAGGCTGCATTTAATTGTCCGATTATATGAAAATTTTAAGCAACTAAATATTAGATCGGGAGAAAATGTAAAGAAATATAAATTATTTAATAACTCCAATCCGCATGACTTATCGGCAGTTTATTTAACTCAATCTTTAATTGCTTCCATTGAGGCAAAAACTTATCCATGTAATATAAAAATTTTTCATTATGATGCCTTTCAAAAAGATGAACCATTTCGTGTACAATAATATATTCAAGGCAATGCTCTGGTTTTTTAACTAACTCAAGATTCAACCAGATTCTCTTCTTCTCAATGTTGCACGAACCCCATTTTGTTTTCATTTGTTTTACTTGCCATTCGTTCACTTTAATATTCATCAACTTTTCCCATTTTTCAATTAATCCGGGGATTTGTGTCTTAAGTTGGGAACGATACCATTTGATCATTACTTCATGGCGTTTTTGGACAGGTGTTTTTGGTTTAATGTAGAGATTAATATAAGTTTTGTTCTTTAAAATAACCTTTGGTCTTGAATCAGCCTCAATAACATTTAACAAGTATCTTCTGCCCTGAAAATAATGACTTTCCCTGTTTTTGTATTCTCTTGGAGAAATCCTTTCCTGACCTTCGAATTTTTTCTGCTGACGCTTAATCCAGCCTATTTTTGAAACAGCAAAAAGCCTTATTGCTTCATCATTTACCTTTAAAGGCGCGGCAATACGCACCCTGCCTTTCGGAGGATAAACTCCCAGATGTATGTTTTTTATGTTTTTGCGAATAACGTCTATTTTTATGTTACTGATAAACATTTCATTCATTAATAATCTCTTTGGTTTTTTACAAGCTCGAAAATTTTATGAATATCTTCCTCTTTTTTAACTCCATACTTTTTTAACTCTTCTTCAACAGCCAGTCTGACTTCTTTTAATTTGATCTTATGATCCCTCCACCCATCCTTTTTGGTTGTCATTATTTTTTGATCCAGTTCATTTGCCAGAGTCTCGTTTCTTCCAAGGTTATCGTATAAATTTCTTTTTGCTGAACTGTTAAGAGATGAAGGGTAATCTTTTTTAATGTCAGGTTTTTTTATCTTAGCTGACAGGGCAATTATCTGACGCAAGTATTTCTCATACTCTAAAGTTTCTTCTTTTCTCAATCTGATCAATTCATCCAGAAGTTCACTCATTTTCTCATAATAAATCGGGTTAACAGGTCTTTCTTCAATGATTAACTTGCGCAGGTTGTTTTCAATCGTTTCCGCCATTGCTTCATGATCATTGCGAATGCCTTCAGGTACTCCACTTAGAGCGTCTTTTCCTCTTTCAACAAGCAGCTCAACTAAGCTGAAATCATCAAAATTGGCAAGCATCCTGCTTTCTTCTGCTCCGATATAACTGTCAATAAGATGCCTCATAGCCGGTTCGTATTGTTTTAAATCAACATAGTCTCCGCTTGCCAGTTGCACTTCTTTTCTCAGAACCTCAAAATGTTTTACATCTTCCTTAATTGCCGCAATTTCTCTCTCGCTATACCCTGCTTCTTTCATTTCTTCGGCAACATTAGCATAAGCCCTGATCAGTGCAATCGCGTGCTTGTATAACGAGACACGTCTTGGTTCAGTGTCTTTCAGTTCATCCGGGTTTTGCGTGTCTTTGCCACAGAAGAATTTAATGTGGGCTTTTGTGTCTTTGGGAGGTTCTACTGGTTCGCACAAAGCCTTTATCGCTTCCAATGCTTCATCAAGTTGTTCTTTGCCTTTTTGCAGACGATCTTTTAGTAAGCCTTCAATATCGGATTTGTCATAGCCGCTGAAAGCATCCGATGTATAATCTTTATATGCCTCTTCAAGGCTGTTGAATAAATCCATGTAGTCAATTATGTAGCCGTATTCTTTATCGTCTCCGTCAAGCCGGTTTACTCGACAGACTGCCTGAAACAGTCCATGATCGTGCATTTTCCTGTCAATATAAAGGTAAGTCGCAGGCGGAGCGTCAAAACCCGTGAGAAGTTTATTTACTACAATAAGCAGCTTCATTTGAGCAGGTTCTTCAACGAACTTTTTCTTCACTTCTGTTTCAAATTGCTCAACTTTATTAATTGCCTTTTCAGGATCTTCGTTGAAATAATCAGCCAGCATTCTTTTATAGATATCATATTGCTGTAACTTTTCGGTGTAACCTTCACCTGATTCTTCGCCTTTAATTGATGCGGGTGAGGGAGCAAATGAGGTAACTATTGCGCAATTCTTTAATCCGGCGTTCTGGAATAATTCATAATAACGGCATGCGTTATATATGCTGTCCGAAATCAACAATGCATTGCCCCTTCCGTTCTGAAGTCGTTCTTTCTTCTCCATGTCCATCATGATATCGAGCATGATCTTTTCTAAGCGAGACTTTGAACTGAATAGCTTTTTCAGAGTTCCCCATTTTTGCTTTAGCTCTGTCTTTGCAAATTCGGTCAAATTACGGGTTTTAAGTTCAAACCATTCGTCTATTTTTGCCGGTGACGTTATTTTTTGTTCAATGTCTCTTGCTTCATAACGTAAATCCAGGATTACTTTATCATTTACTCCTTCGTTGAATTTATATGTGTGAATATATCTTCCAAATACTTCAAGGCTGGTTTGTTTGTCTGTCTTTAGTAAGGGCGTTCCGGTAAATCCGATGAATATTGCATTTGGCAGGAATTCATTCATTGCATCATGCAGCTTGCCGGATTGTGTTCTGTGACATTCATCAACAAAAACATAAATGTCGCCTTTGGCTTTGTAGTTTTTTGGAATGCTGCTTTTTAATTCGCGCAAATATTCGTCTACATCTCCTTCTTCTTTTCCGCCGAATTTGTGAATTAATGAACACATAAGCCACGGCATACTGTCATTTAATTTACTTAAAAGGTCTTTTCCGCTTGTTGTCCGGTATATCTTTTCCTGTACGCCAATATATACTTTTTCTATCTGTTCATCCAGTTCTTCGCGATCAGTAATTATCAACACCCTGCCGTTTGGATTGTATTCTCTTATCCATTTGGTCAGCCAGACCATTATCAAACTTTTGCCGCTTCCCTGCGTGTTCCAGATTATTCCGCCTTCTTTTCGTTCAAGGAAATCCTGAGAAGCTTTTACAGCGAAGTATTGATTGTGCCGCGGCAGCTTCTTTATCCCGCGGTCATAGACTACGAAATCATGCAGCAATTCAATGAACCTTTCTTTGTTGAATAATTCGATAATATGCTTATCTAGCAATAAGTCATATTTTGCAGCTCTATCTCTTATTGATTTTGTCAATTTAAGAAGGGAAGCGTCGTTTTTATTTACTTCTTCACTTACTTCCTTCCATTTCATGAAATATTTTTCTTTAATTTCAATAGCAGCGTAAGCAATCCCTTCTGTGTCATTCCCTGCTGTAACGTATTGGATTGTTGTAAAGAAGGGCTTAATAAATATATGCTTTTGATTATCTAAATTCTGGCGAATACCCTCGGAAATAGAAACGATGCTTCGTTTTAATTCAAGAACACCAAGAGCAATACCGTTTACATAAATTACAATATCAGGCCGTTTGTCGTGAATGCCTTTTATTGTTACTTCTTCCGCAATTGCGAAGTCGTTTTTAAGAGGATTTTCCCAGTCAATAAGCCATACCGTCTCTTTGTTGTGGCCTATTTCCGGCTGAACATTTACTCCGTAACGGAGCATTGAATAGACTTCTTTGTTTACTTCATATAATGATTTGCTTTGGTCATTGGCTGTTTTTGTAAATTCGTAGAGGGCTTTATTTATCAGGTTTTTGTTATATTTCTTTCTGGTGAGGTATTCAATTAATAATTCTTCTTCGATATTACTGTTGTCTTCGCGTTCTTCCCAGTTGCCGAGATATTTGTAACTAAGTTCTTTATCGAAAAGTTTAATTACTCTATTTTGTGTTTCCCGTTCTTTTTTACCGATTTCGCTCATATAAGTTTGAATCTCCTTTGGAAGGATTTCAACAGCTTATTTTTTTATTGAAACAAACTTTTAACTCTTAATTAATTTAAAACTCGCTTTATACTTGTAAAACTCAACATTATTGATAACAGACAATGATCTTTTTAATTTCGGATCATCCTCTTTTGCTATTATGATTCCTTTTACTAGTTGATTTTCTTCTGCTAGTTCTTCCTTAACGCAGCCCATATATCTTAATACTTGCCCGACAACAGCGTCGCTTGCCCTGCCTTTTTTCAGTTCAATAACAAGCAACGTCTTTTTATCTTTGCTTATTGCGAGTATGTCAATTGGCCCTGTTTCTGTTGGGTACTGCTGGCCTGCAAGTTCGCCATCTTCTTCGAAAATATCGTATTCTTTACTTAATTCGGTCTGTTTCCAGTTTTCTACTAAAAAATCTTCTAAATGTTTTTCCAGTGCAAAATCTGAAGGATCTTCAATTGTCTCATCTGTTGAAATTATAACAGCAGGTCTGTTCCCGCTTATTAACTTTTCAATCTCTTCTGCATGTTTGGTTATTTCGCTACCCGTACCTATTGATCCTGTAGAATGTCGTAAATCATCACTCATTATTGCACGGTCAATTGTGCTGGGATACCATTTAACAGTTCTTCGATGAGGTAAATTTTCACTAGAATGGTAGGAATAATCATCTAGTATTTCGCCAACAAAATAGCTTCCTTCACCATTTGGGCAAAGAACAATGTCTCCGTTTTTAATTCCCTTGCAAATAGTCCATAATGCACCACAAGCAAGACCTGCAGCAATTCTGCTTTTATCCGGGTGTTTTTCAATATAGATAGGAATATATTTTTTATTAAACTCCTTCCAGTTATCGTGGAGTTTATTCGTAAAGTCTAAATCACCGAGAAAGCCAGCACCAATGAAATTACCTTTAAAACATTCATCAGCATAAATGCTTTTTCTTCCTAACATTATTCTGTAATATTTTTTCATACTGGAACTCCCTTTTGTCAGAATCAGGATTTACAGGATTAGAGGATGAACAGGATTATTTGCCTTGATACTTTTTGTTATAAATCTTTTTAAACTGTAGACTTTTGCTACCAAAGTTAATCAATAAACCAATAGGGAAGTCATAAGCAACGACATAATTCTTAGCCTGCGCCAAATGAACATCTTCAAGATCTATCAATGCTTTTAATTCTACAATAACTTTTCCTTCGACAACAAAATCTGCTCTTCTTGTGCCTACTTCTTTACCTTCGTAATATATTTTTTGATCCTGTTCGCGTTCAAATTGTAACCCTTCTTTCTCTAATTCAATAGCAAGACAGCGCTGGTAAATGACTTCCTGAAATCCATTGCCAAGAGTGTTATGTACCTTCATGGCACAACCGTTGATTTTGTATGTTATTTCGTCGAGAGTCATTTAATCTCCTTCTTGTCAGAATCAGGATTCTCAGGATTTTAAGATTTTCAGGATGGGCTTTTGTTCGTCTTTCTTAATCATGTTAATCCTCTAATCCTGTGAATCCTGATTCAGACGAATTTTCCCTGTCAGCAATTCCTGCATCATGCCATGTTTGATCATTTTGTATTTTTCTAATTTCTTTTCGAGGGATTCTATTTCGGAATCCATGTCGGAAAGGATTTGAGCGATGCGGGTTTGTTCATCCCTATTTTTTGGTAATGATATTTTAAAATTTAATAACCAAGGCACTCTCAGACTTGGTTGTGCATGATTCATCATTACTGCTTTAAGTTGATCATTATAATAATTTGATCGTGTCCAATAAAATATAAATATAGGCTCTGCATTTTTTATTCGTATGGCTATCAAATTTTGAGCAATAGTTCCCCGAGACTCACTCATAAAAGCACTTGATCCCGAATATTCACCAACTGTTGATATTAATAAATCATTTTTAACGGGATGATTTCTAAACCAGTGACTAAAAGTAAATTTTGATACATATTTTGTAACATTTTCATAAATAGGAAAACGATAATTATTATTTATGGACACTGTTTCAATTAATTCTACAGCTTCATTAGTACTATATGGTGGTGTTTTCCCTCGGTTATCAATAACTAAAGAAATTAAATCCCCCAGCTTCTTAACTTCCCATTTCCCCGAAGACACTCCTTTGCCCGCCTTGTTTTTATCCTGAAAATCCTCTAATCCCGTAAATCCTGATTCAGACAACAGCACCTGCATCGCGCCCTGCTTAATAGCGCGCTTTTTTGCAATGAACTTTTCGAGGCTTCTGATGAGAGAATCGGTGTCGGATAAGGCGGCGGCGATGGCGGTTTGTTCGGATTTGGTGGGAGGGAGAGGGATTTTTATCGTTTTTAAATATGTCTTGGATACACCATATACCTTTAACCCTGTTGCAAGCGTATCCATTTGTTTTTTTACAAACTTATTTGAATGAATATATCCTTTAAACCCATTAACAAATGTATTATTCCTGTCCCTTAATAAAAAAGTGTGAAGCCCAGAAATTGCTTTCTTATTCTTCAGATTCTTAATTTCAACACTTTTGCCAACTCCTTCGTAATCTTCAGACGCATCTACAATAAGTAGATCACCATCTTTCAATAACGAGTATTCTTTTTGCTGTTCTTTTTTAATGGTTGGTAATTCAATTTTATCACAATCAAGAAAATTATTACATTTTGTATGTATATCTCCATAATGAACATATTTTATTTCATCATTCTCACTTAGTTCTGCTCTTGAATAAGTTGCAGTGGGTAAAAAATCGAATATTTCATCATACGAAATCAGCTTCCAATCCTCCGGAATCACCCCCACCTCAGTCTGCTTATATCCCTTCCTGATCTTCTCTACCATACAAACCCCATATCCTTTAAATGCTTATCGACCTTTTCCGAAAGCTCGCCGACTTCTTCAACTATCTTCGGAAGCGGGCTCTCGTATCTTTCCGCGAGTTCTTTTATGCGCTGTGTGAGGCGGTGGCTTATGTTGTCCATTTCAGTGCGTATTCTTCCTTCAATGCTTTGCATCCATTTCTTTTCAACTACGATTGTCTTAATTTCATCTATGGCCAATTTCGGATATTGCTGAATAATCAGGCTTTCGAGTTCATTTAATGCTTCTTTTAGTTTAATCTTCTTGTCAGCTTCTTCGTCCATCAGCCACCTGTACGTTTCAAGGGCATCCCATTCTTCAGCATTGTCATCGTCGCGTTTGCCTAGTTCTTTTATTGCTGCTTGAAGGTTTTTTCTGCTGATCTTCTGTTTGTCATCCATAGCATTCGCAAGAAGCCCATCTTCGCCTCCTTGTTCTTCGCGTATTTCTTCCATTTTCGCGATAACTGTTTCCATCTCTGACTGAAGCGAGTCAATTGCAGTCTGTTCTTTTGCAAAATATTCCTGGATAATCAGAGACGGTGGAATGAGCCTGCCTTCAAGTCCTTCAATGCCTGCGATTTCTTTTACAACTTCCTTTTCGCCTTTTTTGATTTTCTTTTCAAGACGTTTCAATTCATTGCCTGCTTTCCATCCGTCATCAGAGAGTTCGTAAAAGTCATCCTGCATTGTTTCCGCCCAGTAATTCATGTAATGCTGATAAATGTCGTATTTATCCGTAAGGGCTTTATTCTCGTATGCTTTTAAAATATTCTCAGAAATCTTTTGAACTTCCTGTTTAGGATGCAGTCCTTTATCCAGCTTTTTTAGGTAGGAAGTTGTCTCTTGTTTCCATTTATTAAACACTGTCTCCATTTGCTTGCCGAAAGAAACGAATTCAGGATGATGAAATATAGTGTTCTTTATTTCTTCATTAGGAATTGTAAGTTCGCAGTAATCCGGCCTGCCGGTAACAGGCTTAAAAAGGTTGTTCTTCATTGTGGGATACACAGCCCAGTAATTTTCAAGAGCGTCAATATCCCTTACAGGAATTCCTCCGCGCAGGTGGCCTTCTATGTCCTGAATGTCTTCCACTTCCTGGCTGTCAATGTAGCGCGGTATGTTAAGGTTGTAGTCGTTTTTCGGGTCTGATATTTCTTCAACAGGAATGATTCTGGAATATTTTGCTATCTCGAAGCGGTTGTTGAATGTATCGACTATCTTGTGAATGTCCTGTTCACGCAGGCGGTTTTTGTTTCCGTCCTTTATAAAACCTTTGCTCGCGTCTATCATGAAAATGTCTTTTCTGTTCGCTGCGTCTTCCTTATCAAGCACTACCAGACATGCCGCTATGCCTGTACCATAAAAAAGATTTGGCGGAAGCCCGATAATTCCTTTTATATAGCCTTTCTGAATGATCTTTTTGCGAATATCTCCTTCGGTATTTCCGCGAAACAATACTCCGAGAGGCATAACAATACAGCCTTTGCCTGTTGTTTTTAATGATTTGATCAAATGAAGGAGAAATGCATAATCTCCGTTCTTTTTCGGCGGCACTGCGTCATAGCCGTCAAAGCGTTTGTAAACATCTTTGTCTGGTTTTTCCAGCCCGTTCATCCATGCCTTGTAACTGAAAGGAGGATTTGAAACCGCATAATTGAATTGCTCAAGCTCGCCGGTCTTGTCTTTGGTGAATTCAGGTTTTGCTAAAGTGTTTCCCTGTCTGATATCCTGGTCTGGATGGCCATGAAGCCACATGTTCATTACAGCCAATGCGCGAGTGGCATTGTCGTTTTCCTGGCCGTAAATAGAAATGCCGTGAGGAGCTTCATCCGCTGCTTTTAAAAGCAATGAACCTGATCCGCATGTTGGGTCATAAAGCGTTTCTGTCTGGCTTTTGGATTTGCTGATTCCGATCACTTTTGCCATTATTCTGGAAACTTCGGCAGGAGTATAAAACTGACCTTTGCTCTTGCCGCTTTCAGTAGCAAAATGACGCATCAAATATTCATAAGCATCGCCGAGAAGATCGTCTCCTTCTGCCCGGTTGCTGCTGAAATCTAGTTCAGGCTTTTCGAATATCGCGATCAAATTTGTTAAACGGTCTACTTTCTCTTTGCCTTTACCAAGCTTTTCTTCATCGTTAAAATCAGCTACAGTAATTACTCCGTTTAAATCATTTGCCTTTGCCAGTGCGCCGATTATCTTGTTGATTTTGTCCCCGATTTCAGGATTATGCTTCAGCTTGACCATGTCCTGAAAGCTTCCGCCTTTTGGAATATCTACAAGTTTTCCTCCTTTATCGGAAACATATTTCATGAAGAGCAATACCAGCACATAATCCTTGTACTGGCTCGCGTCCATGCTTCCGCGAAGTTCATCACAGCTTGCCCAGAGAGAACTGTATAATTCTGATTTTTTGATTGCCATGGTTAAAATTCTCAGATAAAAATAATTATATTTGCCTTTTATATACTTTTTATAACCTGATTATTTGCAAAGATTTTTCACAAAAAATCAATACCGGTGGCATCCCGGTTTCCGAAGAAAATCCAGCGCATAGAATGTAAATATTATGGTTTGTGTTTATGTCTTGTTTCATGTTATTATGAAGGAATCCGATTATTGATAACTACATGAAAAGAAGTTTCTCCTCAAATTTCAATACCTTTTTTCCACCGAATACAAATCAAAAATAGTATTCCCCCCAATTTTTTTAAAATTTCAATCTCATGCATAAAAAACACCAAGCGCATTCATGTCTGTTTTAAAGCAGAATTTTAAAACCTTTACTCACGATTTTCGTTTAATAATCCGGCGCCTAAAAATTACTTATGCTCGCTTAAAAAACTTAAACCCCGCCGGTCTATCTCCTTTAAAAACAAACAGACTGTCATTAAAAAAGCCCTCTGCTGTTTTCAGCAAAGGGCTTTCAAAGATAATAAAAAAAGACTATTACCGGTTTTCCCGATATAATCAGTTCATGGAGCAGTCACACGCAAGGCGTACGATTTTGCTGGTTGAGCGAAGTGCGAATCCCCTGGATTCGAGAAACGGGCGAAAATGCGTTAATACAATCGTAAATAACAATGGTATAATAAATTAAGAGTGCGTCAACGCGGCGTCAATTACTGAGAAAACAAATCTTTTAAAAAATAAAACTTTTCTAAAATTCTTTGTTTTATGGGTTTTGCATGCTGCCCGACCAGGGCTTGAACCTGGAGACTTCTGATCCAGAGTCAGACGTGTTGCCAATTACACCATCGGGCAGTAATGATTAAATTATCCGGCAAATACCGGTTTTTTGTCAAGCAGTAAAGAGAGCAAAACAGCGGATTTACAAATTATCCGGATAATTTTGAATTGACAATTCATACTTGATGATTATTATGCGCCTTTCAAAAGAATAACATTTTTATAAAATCAATTAAAATCGACGAAAGAAATTCAAAAGTAATGACAAAACCTTTAATAGTACAAAGCGACAACAGCCTGCTTCTTGAAGTAGACAATCCGGATTTTGAGAGCGCGAGGGATTCCATTTCGCCGTTCGCGGAGCTTGAGAAAAGTCCCGAGCATATACATACGTACCGCATATCCCCCCTGTCGTTGTGGAACGCGGCAGCCGCCGGCCTTGAAGCAAAAAAGATAGTCGATACCCTTCATAAATATTCCCGCTATGAAATTCCGGCAAGCGTTATTACGGCCATAAAAGAGCAGATGAAAAGATACGGGCTTTTAAAGCTCGTTATTGAAGATGGGGAACTCCGCTTAATTTCAAAGGATAGTATTCTGATAAGCGAACTGGTGCACGACAGGAAAATCGAAATCTTTATCGAGAGGCGCGTGGATGATTCGACCCTTCAGGTTAAATCGAATCTGCGCGGCCATATTAAGCAGGCGCTCATTAAGAAAGGATTTCCTGTGGAAGACCTTGCGGGGTACGAAGACGGCGACCCATGCCCCATAAAAATACGGGAAAAACTTTTGACAATTGATCAGCCGTTCATGATTCGCGATTACCAGCAAAGTGCTGTGGACAGTTTTTACAGGGGAGGGGGCAAAGAAGGCGGGAGCGGCGTAATCGTGCTGCCTTGCGGAGCCGGGAAGACCATTGTGGGCATAGCCATAATGGCCCAGCTTGAAACTCAGACTCTTATCCTTGTTACAAATACGGTTGCTCTCAGGCAATGGAAGGAAGAACTTCTGGATAAGACTAACATTGACGCGGATATAATCGGCGAGTTTTCGGGCGCCAAGAAGGAGATTAAGCCTGTCACAATAGCAACATATAATATCCTTACATATAGAAAAAACAAGAAAGAGGATTTTCTGCACTTCGGCCTTTTCGGGTCAATGAACTGGGGGCTAATTATTTATGATGAAGTGCATCTCCTGCCTGCTCCTGTTTTCAGGATGACATCCGAGATACAATCAAAGAGGCGCCTTGGCCTTACTGCGACTCTCATAAGGGAAGATGGAATGGAGACCGACGTATTCAGCCTCATCGGGCCGAAGAAATACGATATCCCATGGAAGATTCTGGAAAAGTCGTGCTGGATAGCTGCTGCGCTATGCACTGAGATAAGGGTGGAGCTTGACGATGATACAAGATTTAAATATTCGGTAGCCAAAGACAGGGAAAAATTCAGGCTGGCGTCTGAGAATGAGAGGAAGTTTGCTATAGTAAAAAGGATAATTGAATTTCACCACGACGCAAGTATTCTGATAATCGGGCAGTATCTGGATCAATTAAAAGCTTTAAATAATATTTTTAAATATCCGATTATTACAGGCAGTACGCCTATAGCAGAACGGGAGGATTTATACGCGAAGTTCAGAAAAGGCGATATAAAGAAGCTTGTCGTTTCCAAAGTGGCGAACTTTTCTGTTGATCTTCCGGACGCAAATGTCGCGATCCAGATCTCAGGGACGTTCGGTTCGCGTCAGGAGGAAGCTCAAAGGCTTGGGAGAATACTGCGTCCAAAAGCCGGTGAGAACAAAGCATTCTTTTATACAATTATCACATCAAACACAGTTGAAGAAAGATTCGCGCAGAACAGGCATCTTTTCCTTACCGAAGAAGGTTACGACTATACTATTCTTAATGAAGAAATGTTTAATGAAAGATTTTAATTCTAATTCCAGCCATCCTAAGCGCGGCTAAAAAAATAAAGCCTTCATATTTGAGGAGGGGCTGGCGGATTAAAAGGGGAATATCCGATTTTAATGAATTTGTCAGGCAGACTTTCATCTTTTATCCCGTCCGTATTTTTTTTTCTCTTTTCTATCCAGACGCTCTCGTATCCATTATACAATAAACTTGTGCTTTTCACTTCCGACAGAGGAGTGCTGGTCTCGAAAGACGGAGGCATAAGCTGGGACAAGCTTAACACGGGGCTCCCGCGCGGCATTGTGCCGGAAAAAGCGCAGAGCGATAGCGCCGGCAATCTGTATCTGACAACAAGAGCTTCCGGAATTTTTCGCTTTGATGCCGGCAAGTCAAGATGGGAAGACATCAGCTCTGATCTGTTTATCTCTCCTTTGTCTTCTCCGGGTAAAAAGGTATACAGAAGGATATCGGCTTTTGCATTAAGCGCTGATCATGACGGCATAATTACAGCTGCGACAAAGCATGATGTATTCCGCAGGGAGAAAGGCGGCCGGTGGAAAAGTGTACCGGGATATTCATCCGGAAATTATTACACGGCACTTGCGCTTAATAAAAATGTTTTATATGCCGGTAGTTCTTACAACGGGCTGTCCATGATTTACAATTCCCGCGCGTATAATGTGTCATCTGATCTGCCGGGAGAATACTACTCGAAAAATTATTATTTTTATGAAGAGATAGGCTGCATTGACTTTAACGCAAAGGATACGAATATTATTTTCGCAGGCTTGAATTTTGGAGGGGGAGTCTATGCCTCGCTTAACAGGGGAGGTTCATGGAAGCCGCTTGGTTTCCCAGCTTCAAAGAACGCGCTTTACAGCATATTCGATATGAAAGTCCACGGCAGCTCGCTTTTTGTATCTTCCGATGCCGGAATATATCGCATGGATAAATATCATAAATGGCATTCTTTGCACATGGAAGACCTGATGCATAATCTTTCATTAAAAAAAGATAATCTGTCAGTTTTGATAATTAATAACGAAAAGGATTATCCGTCATTATTTTATCGTTTAAATTATTTCCGGGAAAAGAAAGATGCTGCGCTTGCAGACAAAGCCCGGGCAAGAAAAGCAATTTATGCCAATGCGTATTCATTAAAAAAGAATTTATCGTCATATATTGAGACAATAAAGAAATGCGGACTCAATGCGATTGTTATTGATGTTAAGGATGACTGGGGTGATGTTTGTTTTTCTTCCGGGAACAGAACATCTGTGGAGATCGGCGCAGTAAAAAAGTACTTTGATATAAAATCAATTATAAATACTTTCAGGAAAAATAAAATATATACAATAGCGAGAATTGTTGTATTTAAGGATAAGCGGCTCTACGATGCGTACAATAATAAATACGCAGTCCGGGACAAGGTGAGCCTGGCCCCATGGAAGGGCAATCCGCGCGAATACTGGAATGATCCGTATTCGGACTTTGTAAGAAATTACAATATTGAGGTCGCGGAAGAAGTACAGCAGGCCGGATTTGACGAGATTCAGTTTGACTATATCCGGTTTCCTTCAGACGGCCCTATTGAACGTTGCGATTACAGATTTAAGAAAAACAAAGATATATATAAATCGGAAATATTAGCCTTTTTTCTTGAAGAGGCAAAACTCAGAATTACAATACCTCTTTCGGTTGATATTTATGGATTTAACGGCTGGTTCCGGATGGGAAACAGGATAGGGCAGGATGCTGAAAGATTTTCGGAAATAGCAGACATTATCTGCCCCATGGTCTATCCGTCACATTACGGGAGACGTTTTTTCGGGAACATGTCAGAGGCTGAGAAGCCATACAGGATAGTATTGGAAAGCGTTAAGAGAGGGCGTATGATTACAATGGATAATGCCGTTATGCGTCCATATCTTCAGGCGTTTAACCTTCTTTCACCGACATGGGGTCCGGATTATATCAGGAACCAGGCAAAGGCATCCATGGAAGGCGGCTGTGAAGGTTACTCGTTCTGGAACGCGGGCGGTAATTATGATATGCTCAGGAAAGCAGAAGCCGGTGGAGCAGAGAGATAACAGATATTGGCTGAAAAGATGGCGGATTTTTTTTTCTATTCATCCGGGTATTTGTGCCTGATGGATTCTAAGAGTTCCAGAGAGTCAAAGAAAACCTCTACAAGTTCAGGATCGAATTTTTTCCCGGAAAGACTTCTTATTTCTTTTAAAACATCCTCGATCTTCCAGGCGTCTTTATAAACCCGTTTTGAAGATAAAGCGTCATATACATCGGCGAGGGCTGTTATTCTGCCATAGATTGGGATTTCCTCCCCTTTTAACGGGACCGATTTTTTGTTTACATCATCATTCGAAAGGCTGCCGGCCTTTATGTCAACGCGTCCTGGGTATCCGGTGCCGTCCCAGTTCTCATGATGCGTAAGGGCAATTATTGAAGCTATTTCATCAAAATCGGATTGAATGTCCCCAAGAAGCTGTGCGCCCTTTAATGAATGGGTTTTCATTATTTCATATTCTTCAGCGGACAGAGGCCCGGCTTTTTTTAAAATAACGTCGGAGATTGCGACTTTTCCCACATCGTGCAGCATTGCCGCCATTCTCAAAATGTCTTTATTCTTTTCGATTTCTTCTTTAGAAATTCTTTTTTGCAGTGCCCAGCGTTCATAAAGCTCAACAGCATAAGAAGCCACCCGGTTTACGTGCTGGCTTGTCTCTTTAGGATCGCGGAGTTCTGCCATGCTTATCATTCTGAGCAGAAGCGCGCGCGTCATTTGCGCCCTCTGCAGTACTATGCTCGCAGTATTTGCAAAATGAAGAACAAAAGGTTCATCTGACAAAGGGAACGGTATGATAGTATCTTTTTTGTTTTTCGCATTGATCATTTGAAGAACGCCGATTATTTTCCCTATGTTGTTTTTCATCGGCACAGTAAGCACTGATTTTGTCCTGTAACCTGAACTGCGGTCATAAGTTGAGTCAAATTGATACGGGGCGTTTCTTCTGATAGCATATACATCGGGGATATTTAATATTTCACCTGTATAGGCTACATAACCTGCTATTGAATTTTTGTTAATATCGACAGTGAAAGACGCATAGGGCAGTTTTTGTCCCGGAAGCAATTCTTTTTGCTGCGTATCGTTTTGCGAATAACTGAATTCAAGCTTATCGCTCCTGCAGATATATATTGAACCTGCATCAGCGGTAACAACTTTTCTTGCTTCAAGCAGTATTCTCTGCAGAAGTATGTCCATATCCTGTATGCTGTTTAACTCAGCGCCCAGGCGGATTATTTCATTAAGACGTTCTGTTTCACTGTGCATTTTTATGATTCTTAATATTTATAATACAATGATTTCAAAACAATCATTCCAACCGGAAAGGCAGCTAAGATTTGCTTCATGTTAATTATACATGACGGCTGAATAAAATTTTGCGTTAGTATTGCCGGTTATTATAATATTCGGCATTATCGGTGAAGATAGTATAGAAGAAAAATACAGGAAAATTAATGATATTTACACTAAGAACATATTTCAGTAGGTGTTTTGATATGATCTGACTGGATAATATCTATGGAGCAGGCGATACGGATGTCGCCGGAACCGCGTAAAACAGGATGTTTTTTACGCGGTTCCGGAATAGATATTATTCAGTCAGATCATAAGCGGTGATTTCTGATGCCTACTGAAATAGGCTCTAAATTGAAGGAATCGCACATGACGATATTTCGATTATTGCTGGTATTATTTATGGATGGAGTTGTTATTCGATATAAGCGACTTTGTTTCTGCCTGTTTTTTTTGCCTGATACAGGGAAGCATCCGCTTTTTCTTTAAATGCGGCAAGTTCTGTTGCAGTATCCGGGAATGAGCTTATCCCGATGCTGATTGTAAGGGTAGTCTTTTCCCCGTTGAAGTGTCTGGAAAAATCGTGCTGTTCCACATCTGCACGGATCTGTTCGGCTATTATCACCGCATTTTTTAAATCAGTTTCGGGAAGAAGAATGGAATATTCGTCGCCACCGTATCTGCCGATGATTCCATGCCTGCTTATAATATTTTTTATAAGGTTAACGAGCTCACTTAAAATATTATTACCGGTTTCGTGGCCGTAGTTTTCATTAATATCCCTGAAATTATCCAGGTCAAACATCAGGAATGAAAGAGGTTTGTTGTTGCTTTTAGAAATGTAGAAGAAATTTTCAAGAGCATCATCAAGGAATGCTCTGTTATAGAGGCCTGTCAGTTCATCTGTTATTACCCGTCTGCTTGCGTTTTCTCCCCACTGAACAACGTCTGCCAGGAATTTGTTCGAATTACGGAGCTGGTGGATTGTCATACTTAAAAGCTGGGATATGAATTTTATGGCAATACCTGAACTGTTTTCAATTAGTTCCAGTATCTTTTTCCCGGAAATAATAAGCAGATCACTCTCTTCTGCAGCATAAAAAGTATCAAAAGGAAGTTTGTATCCGAATAGGGAAATCTCCCCGAAGAAATCTCCGGTTTCATATTCGTCGCGTTTTCTATTGATATTGCCCGGTAGATTAAGCGTGCTGACTATTTTTCCATTTAACACAATATAGAGTTCTTTACTTATGTTGTTCCGGGATGCAATAATTTCATCTTTTTTGTAACTTTTATAAGAAAAATACTTTTTAAGTAAATCAAGTTCGTCGTTATTAAACGATTTAAAAATATTTAGATTTTTCAGCTGTTCTTTCATATCTGATTATATTATTATGCGGTTTCCGCCTGCTTCCCAGGCATTAAACATTCTTTTGTGCGCGGTTTCAACAAGCAACTTGCTGTTGTCTGCATCTTCCGGAAATAAAGAGATGCCGATGCTTACCTTGAGTTTTATATTTTTCGGAATTTTAAATTTTGTCAGATCTATCATTTTAAATGTTTTACTTATCTCTTTCGCTCTCTCTATTGAATTTTTTTTATCGGTATTTAATAATATAGCTGCGAATTCGTTTCCTCTGTATCTCACTCCAATGTCGTTTTCTCTGAGTTCTGACTGTAGAAATATTGCCATCAGATTTAAAACGTGATCTCCGGTTTCGTGCCCGTATTTATCATTTATTATTTTAAAGTTATCGGGTTTAATCATTAAAAGAGCAGCGCTTTTGTCGAGATTAGGCAGAAGATTGACAAAATCTTCATTTAAATAGGTCTGATTATAAAGTCCGGTCATTTTATCGCACAGAAGCTGTTTGTGCAGGTCATGAAGCCAGTGGCTTTTTTCCTGAAGCAGATTATTGACGTTCCAGATTCTCTCTGAAATAATACCCAGAAGCCTGTATAACATCTGCGCCGAAATATATGGGTGCTTTGAAAATATTTCTTCTGTATTATATTTTTTTGCCGGGAAACGCAGCAGTACTGTTTTCTCTTCCGTAAAGGCCGAAGCGCTGCGGTTTATTCTGCCGAAAAAATCCAATTCGCCGAACGATTCACCGGAAATTATTTGCGCGATCTGAACATCAGTTTCGCTTTCAATTTCAATAATGCCGACGCGCCCTTCGCTTACAACATACATATCTTCCGCGGCAGATCCCTGGCTGAAGATAAAGTCTCCTTTTGAGAGACGTATGAATTCACTGTATTTGGCGATGTTATCCAGCTCGTATTCCCGTAGCTGTGAAAACATATCAACTTTTCTTAATAGTTCTACTTTTGCTTCATGAACTGCCATAAGATAATTTTTAATTATAGAAAATACTTTATTGATTTAATGATCAGACTAATTATAAGATAAAAAACTCAATTTCAACTAGTTGTCAATAGGTTTTTTCGAATGTTTTTCCGTAAAATTCCCCTTGATTTTTTCAATATGTTTATTAGGATTATTTGCTTTATCGTAATTATATTTACGTTAGGGCTGAACAGTTGCTGGAAAACATTGTCACCAATAAACAATCCTATTAAATAAAATTACACGATAATTTTATTTATATTTACATCTTATAACAATGTTAACACAATATATACCATGATATATATTTATTTATAGAGGTATAAAATAATGCAAACTGCAAAACTTTTCCAGAATGGACGAAGTCAAGCTGTTAGGCTTCCTAAAGAATTTAAATTCAATGGCGATGAAGTCTATATCCAAAAACACGGTGAAGCTGTAATTCTCATCCCGCATGCAAAGGCCTGGAAAGTATTTTTTGAAGGTCTTAATGAATTCTCCGATGATTTTATGAAGGAAGGAAGAGATCAGGGTAAAAATCAAGAAAGAGAAGAACTCTGATGTACCTGCTGGATATAAATATCTGCCTTTATGCAATCAATAAAAAGCCGGAGCTGGTTCTGAATAGAATAAAAAAAGAAATTCACAAAGGTGTTTATATTTCAACTTTAACGATTGCTGAGCTTGAATATGGAGTTGAAAACAGCTCTTGAATTGAATCAAATCGAGTTGCATTAATCAAATTTCTATCAGTTTTTAATACCCTTGCTTTTGATGACTTTGACCCGATACCCTATGGCAGATTAAAATCAAAACTTAAAAAAGCCGGCAGTCTAATCGGCCCCATTGACATGTTACTTACAGCACAAGCGATTAGCAAAAACTTAATTCTAGTTACAAATAACACTAAAGAATTTGAACGAATCAATGGTCTTAAAATAGAAGATTGGACACTACCGTTATAGAAAATAAATAAATGCTGAAACAAGTAATTCTATCGGTTATACTGGTTCTATTGTCTTTATGCTGCGATACCAGCTCTGAAATTCAATTAACTTTCTTGGGCGATGTTATCCCTCATTCCCTGATCAGAACCGCCGGGGAGCAGAAAGAAGGTTATGCTTTTCTGCTTTCTCCTTTAAAAGAACTTGACCTGAAGAAAAGTATGAATTTCTGCAACATCGAAACCGGAATTATTCATAAACCGTATCCGGTAAAGGAATTATACTTTTCCGCAAAGCCTGGCCTGATCAGGGCGCTGGAGGAAAATTATATATTTAATTTTATAATTGCCAATAATCACATGCTGGATTTTGGCGCTGGTTTTTTTAAAGATACTCTAATAAATATGAAGGATAAGTCATTTACCGGGTATACTGTTAGCGGCAAATTACATTTGAAAGTGATTCATGTTGCGGAGAATCCGGCCTTAAGTATTGGATTAACCGGATTTACCCAGCTTTTAAACAGGCCGGAATTTTTAAATGATAAACCGCCCGTTGCGTATTTTCCAAAATTGAATAAGGATTTACTGAAGCAGATCGGAGAGATGAAGAAAAAGGCCGCCTTTTTAATTGTGTCGGTTCACTGGGGTAATGAGTATGATCCACTGCCGGGCAGAGAGCAGAGAAGAGATGCGAGACTTTTAATCGATGCAGGAGCAGACATAGTCTGGGGGCATCATCCTCATGTAATTGAGCCATTTGAGATATATAAGGGAAAACTCATACTTTATTCCTGCGGTAATTTCTTTACAGGGCAGGCACACCGCGATTATCTGCCTTCGGATTCGGCCGCCTATAATTCCAATTATTTTTTTTCAAGAGGTATCCCGATTATCAGGGCTGTTTACAGGAATAATTCATTAAGCAAAATTATCCTGATATCTTATTTCCAATTTAATGATGGCTTTAAAAATATTAGCAAAGATAAGAGGTGTACTTTTATTTATCCGATAGATGATTTTTTAAGTTTAGCGAAAAATTACAGTTCAGCGATACAGAAAAACTCATTAAATCAGCATGAAAAAATTCTGATTGAATTGATCGGGAAGAAGCCGGCTATTGTCAATTCAGTAAAACAAACCGGGGAATTTATGCGTAAATATTTTTTTTATTATAATAAGCTGCCGGTCATCAGGTCCGGCAATCAGCATATTGTAAAAATTGAAATAAAAAAGCAGGATAATAATAAAAAAAATTTTTAAATGAAAGATTATTGACACTATACATATGATTATTTTTGATTATATTTTAGTTGTAGATTACTATAATTACAGAATATTTGAAAATTTTGTTTTGAGGTTGTTTAATGAATATTAAATTATACGAAGAAGCTGTCAGGCTTCTTGAAAATAAAAAAGATTTTGCGCTGGCCACGGTCATTACCCGGGACGGATCAACCCCTCGTGCATCAGGTGCAAAAATGATAATTCGCGATGACGGCAGCATATTGGGGACGATCGGAGGAGGGTCGCTGGAAGCTACTGTAATGACAAAGGCGGCTGCAGTTTTAAAAGAAGGAAAATCGCGCATAGAAGAGTTTCATCTTAATATAAAAGATCTGGATTCGCTTGGCATGATATGCGGCGGAGACCTCGAGGTTCTGGTAGACTACATAGATTCGTCAAACCCGGAATATCTGGAGATGTACAGGACAACGCTGACGTTTTATAAACAGAAAAAGACATCATATCTGGTTACGCTTATTCCTTCAGAAGAGACAGAGTATAAACCCAAAAAACAATTTGTTATGCTTGAGGACGGATCAATACCGGGAGTAAAAGTCGCAGATGCGGATGTTTTTGCTTCGTTTGTTTCCAAGGGGGTCAGTTATAAGATCGCAAATTACGGCCAAAACAAAAGAGCGATACTTGAGGCGATAAATATACCTCACCGTGTTTTCATTTTCGGTGCCGGGCATGTAGGAGAAAAACTGGGCTGGATTTTGAATTTTGTAGATTTCCCTGTTACGATATTAGACGATCGTCCGGAATATGCCAATCCTCAGCGGTTTCCTTATGCGGATGTAAAGGTAGTCGATAGTTTTGAGAAGCCCCTCGATATGCTTGATATAGACCGTTACAGTTTTATTGTCATAGTAACGCGGGGCCATGTCCATGATGGAACGGTGCTGGCCTGTTCGTTAAAGACCGATGCCGGGTACATAGGCATGATAGGCAGCAGAAGAAAGAGAGACGGCATCTACCAGAGGCTGCTCAGCAGCGGCTGCACAGCCGATGACCTTAAGCGCGTTTACGCACCCATAGGGATCCCCATCGGAGACGAAACTCCTGAAGAAATCGCTGTGAGTATTGCGGCGCAATTAATAAAAGTGCGATCGGAGATGGAGTAATGCCCGGAGCAAAGTTCGCGGCAGTAATACCGGCTGCGGGTTTTTCTTCGCGCATGGGCGTATTTAAACCTCTGCTTCCGGTCGGCTCGCGTCTGGTAATAGAGCAGACAGTCGATTGTTTCAAACAGGCGGGAATCACCGATATCCGGGTGATTGTCGGATTTAAGCGCGAACTGCTGACGCCTGTTCTTGAACGTCTTGGTGTGCGGATTATTGAAAACGACAGATTCGCCGAGGGCATGTATACATCAGTACAGGCAGGTGTGCGAACGCTTGACGGTTCCATAAGCGCGTTTTTTATTCTCCCGGCCGACTGCCCGTTTGTGCGGCCTGATACCATATCCGGCTTAGCAGCTGCTTTTCAGTCCAAACCTGCCGGCGTCATTTACCCGGTTCACGGCAAGCGGCGCGGGCACCCTGCGCTCGTATCCGGCAAATTTTATCCGCTGATTGTTAAGAGCAATCCCAAAGGCGGGCTGAAGGCCCTGCTGGAAAAACACGCCGATGATTTTATGGAAGTCCGGGTAGACGATGCGGGAATAAATATAGATATGGATACAGCGCAGGACTATCAGAATGTTTCCGGAAAACCTGTGCGCTTTCCTTCTGAAGAAGAATGCTTTAAGCTGCTTCAGGACGCGAAAGTAAGCGAACGCGTTTTACTGCACTCAAAAGAAGTGGCGCGCGTTGCTTTAAAGATTTCGGAGCATATGAACAGCATGGGCAGCCGGATAAATCTCGGTCTTGTAATGGCAGCCGGCCTTCTGCACGATATTGCCAGGGAGCAGAGCATGCATGCACAGGCAGGCGCTGAAATTATATCCGGACTTGGTTACGGGGAAATTGCGGATATCATTGCGCAGCATATGAACATTGACAACAACGCGGCCGAAGCCCTCGGTGAAGCAGCAATTGTTTACCTCGCGGATAAGATGGTGAAGGAGAGCAGTGCGGTACCGCTGGAAGAACGGCTTTCGGAGTCGCTTGCCAGATTCGAGGACGATGCAGGGGCAGTAAAGAATATCAGAGAGCGGTTTAATAAAGCTATAATAATTAAAAATAAAGTAGAAAATATATTAAAGCAGAATATTGAATCAATTATATCAAGAGCCTCCTGAATCTAAGAATGGTAGCTGTAAATATATAACCGATTTCACTATCTTTATATATCACAACAATTTTTAGGAAATAATCATGGAACACAGGCTTGACGTAAAAGTATATTACGAAGATACGGACTGCCTTGGTATTGTATATCATGCGAATTATTTAAAATACATGGAAAGAGGAAGGAGCGAATATATTTCTCTTAAAGGCAAACCCATTAACGAGCTTAATGCTGAAGGAATGAACTTCGCAGTATATGAAATGAAGATAAAATTTTTAAAGGCAGCGAAGCTCGGCGATATATTGCAGGTTGTCACAAAACCCGGCAATGATAAAAGCGAATACAGGCGCAGGCTGATCCAGCGCGTGGAGCTTAACGGTACTGTTATGGTTGAAGCTGAGGTAGATGTTGTATGCCTTGACAACAACAAACAGCTCCGTGTATTTCCGGCAGGGATTATGGATTAATATTCTCTATAATAGTTGTATATAGAATATTTTTTCTTTAGGAAATCATTTGACATTTCCGGACCAAAAGAACAATTATAGAGCGATTCACGTTTGAGTGCGCATATCATTATAATACTCTGATGCGTTTAAGATTTAAATAGATTATAAAATTTTTAAGGACGCCTTTCAGGCCTGATGTAAAAGATCTTAAAAACAAGAGAAACTACCCGGGAAGGACTGGTTCCGCAGAAAATTTTGTAATCTATTTAAATCTTTGGCAATTTTAGCCAATTATCTGAAAGTGAATAGGTAAAAGTTATTTGCTCTAAAACAATAATTATAAGACAAGTGATAATTTTTTATAGGGGGAGGAGACAGCAATGAAAGACTTTATTAAATTCGCCAATGAAAACCATGTAAGTTTTTTGGCGACTTCCGAGAATGATCAGCCGCATGTGCGCGCCCTGGGATTCTGGTTTGCGGATGAAACAGGCTTTTATTTTCAGACCGGGGCAATGAAAGAACTCTATATGCAATTAAAGAAAAATCCTAAAACAGAAGTATGCTTTTACAAACCTGGAGATGGTGCCGGTAAAATGCTCCGCATAACAGGTGTTATTGAATTCCTGGATGACGCCAGGCTTAAGGAAAAATGTCTTGCTGACAGGCCATTTTTAAAAAGCCTCGGTATGAAAGCTGACAGTTCCGCATTAATATTATTCAGAATAACTCACGGCAAAGGTCATTTCTGGACAATGGAAAACAACCTGAAGCCAAAAGAGTTTATAGAATTTTAGCGCTTTTTTGTTGACAAAAACAAATGCCGGTATAGTTTTGTCATTTACTTTTAAGTATAGTAAGAGTATAAAGTCATTTTCTACTGAAAAAATATATTATTCGGATATAACGAGGATTTAGAATGGGTTTGCAAAAGACGTATTCAATGAAAGCTTCTGAAATTGAGAAGAAATGGTTTCTAATCGATGCTGAAGGAAAAATACTGGGCAGAGTTGCCACAAAGATAGCTAACATACTTCGCGGTAAAAATAAACCTTCGTATACGCCTCATTTGGATATGGGCGACAACATTGTTGTAATTAATGCTGAAAAAATTGTTCTTTCCGGGACCAAAGAAGAGGATAAAAAATATTACAGCCATTCCCATTACCCGGGTGGAATTAAATTTACGAATATAAAAAAAATAAGAGCGGAAAAACCGGAATATATTCTGGAGCATGCTGTTAAGGGAATGCTGCCGAAGAATAAGCTTGGGAAAAGACTGTTTTTAAATGTAAAGATTTATAAAGGCGAAAAACATCCTCACGAAGCTCAGAAGCCGGAAAAGCTGGAAGTTTAAAACGAAATTATTCTCTATAATAAACAGGAGTTATTTAATATGGCAGAAAAGTTAAACTATGCCACAGGCAGAAGAAAATCGGCAATTGCGAGGGTACAGTTAAAGCCCGGAACAGGCCAGATAATCATTAATAGGCAGCCGATGGAGCAGTATTTCAGAAGAGGTACGCTTGGCCTTATTGTTAAACAGCCGCTTGTGTGCACAGACAATGTAGGTGCATACGATGTGCATGCGTATGTTAACGGAGGTGGCTGGTCGGGACAGGCGGGCGCAATAAGGCTGGGAATTGCCAGATGCCTTCAGTCGCTGGATGAAAAATACAGAAAACCTTTACGCGAAGCAGGATACCTTACAAGAGATTCGAGAGCGGTTGAACGTAAAAAATACGGCAGAAAGAAAGCCAGAAGAAGTTTTCAGTTTTCAAAACGTTAATTTTTTATACTTTATATTTTTGCGGGAGAAGAGGGTGTCTTTGAAAAGGCGCCCTTTTTTTTGCAGTTCTGATTATTTGTATTTAAAATTATGCTGGTAATATTACATTAGAGCCTCAAAAGTATTATTATAATATTTTAATTTTGATCAGATGTTAAAATATGCCTCAGGTTATAAACATCAAATATGCCGATTCTTTCATTAAAGTTGATCTTGATACAGGCGAATCGCTGAAACTCGCTCCGGAAATATTCAGCATGTATTCTCTATCCGTGGAGAAAATTCTTGATGGCCCGCTTTATCAGCAATTGAAAGAAGAATCCGTGAGATTTTTATGCAAAGAAAAGGCTCTGAATTATCTGGCAACGCGCAGCCGCTCTTACCTCGAAATGCAGACATATTTAAGAAAAAAAGACTTTCCAAAAAATATCATACAGGAAATCCTTAACGGATTAAGGGACAGGGATTATATTAATGATTATGAATATGCCTTAAGGTTCATTAATTACAAGAAGAAATCAAAGGTTATAGGTACAAACTCGTTAAAGAGAGACTTATTCAGAAAAGGTATCAGCAGGGATTTAATTAAAAAGGCGATTAAGGAAACCGGCGCTGACAGCGTTGATCCGGATGAGATATTTGAGCTTGCGTTAAAAAAATATAAAAAGCTTGAAGGCAAGAAGAACCGGACTGCCAAGCTGGTGTATTTTTTAAGGCAAAGGGGATTCGAAGAAAGTGCGATACGGCCGGTCCTTGACAGATTAAAGATAGAAGAAGAATAGGGATAATAATGTTAACAGTAAAGGATATAAGAAATTCATTTGTAGATTTTTTTAAAGAAAGGCAGCACAGAATTGTTCCGTCAAGCCCGCTTATTCCTAAGGATGATCCGACCCTTCTGTTCACTACGGCGGGAATGGTGCAGTTTAAGCCTATGTTTGCCGGGACTGCGGAGCTTGAGTATACACGCGCTGCGAGCGTGCAGAAATGTTTCAGGACAAGCGACCTTGAACGTGTTGGCAGAACAAAACGCCATTGCACTTTTTTTGAGATGCTGGGGAACTTTTCGTTCGGCGATTATTTCAAGAAAGAAGCGATAGAATTCGCATGGGATTTTTCCACAAATGTAATCGGATTTCCAAAAAGCGATATATGGATCTCAATTTACAAAGATGATGACGAAGCATTTGAAATATGGAATAAGACTGTCGGTATACCCGCAGAGCGTATCGTGCGTCTTGGCAAAGAGGATAACTTCTGGGGGCCTGCGGGCGATACCGGAGCATGCGGCCCCTGCTCGGAGCTTTATCTTGACCGGGGGCCGGATTTTGGCTGCGGGTCTCCCGGCTGTAAGCCGGGATGCGACTGTGAACGCTTCCTCGAATTCTGGAACCTTGTTTTCAACCAGTTTAATCAGGATATTAATGGCAAACTTCATCCTCTGCCGCGCACGGGCATTGACACAGGCATGGGGCTTGAAAGGCTCGCGACTCTGGTGCAGAATGTTGATTCAATTTACCAGACGGACGAACTTGCAAGCCTGGTGGATTTTGTTGCTGAACAGGCGGGCGTTAAATACAAGGGCGACAATATAACGCCTGTCAACGTTCTTGTTGAGCACGCGCGCGCCCTGACATTCGCAATTGCAGACGGAGCATATCCTTCAAACGAAGGCAGGGGCTATGTTCTGCGCAGGATCCTGCGCCGTGCTCTGCGTTATGCAAGGCAGATCGGCGTACGTGAGCCTTTTGTTTACAGGATAGTTGATCCGATTGTTTCCGCAATGGGCGGGTTTTATCCTGAGATCATTCCTGCTGCCAAAAATATAAAAAATCTGCTTGAGGGCGAAGAGGAGCGTTTCCTGGAAACGCTTGATACAGGCATGAACAGGCTTAACGAACTGATGAATGCGGCAGAGAAGAGCGGGGCAAAGCAGATAAGCGGTAAAGAAGCGTTTGTGCTTTACGATACATACGGATTTCCGCTGGAGATGACTATGGAGATAGCAGGCGAAAAAAATCTGCTCGTGGATACTGCCGGCTTTGAAAGCGAAATGAATAAACAGCGCGAGCGGGGCAAACAAAGCTGGAAGAGCGCTGACGCCGGCGCAGAAAAGCTGTACGGAGAAATTGCAAAGAAAGCAGGCGCGACAAAGTTTCTGGGATATGAGGTTGAGAAATCAGAGTCAGAAATAACAGCACTTGCAACTGATAAACTTACGGACGCGCTTAAGACAGGCGATAAAGGCCTGGTCGTTCTGGCACAGACCCCGTTTTACGGAGAATCGGGCGGACAGACGGGCGATACCGGCATGATAGAATCCGGGTCGGGCGCAAAATTCAAGGTAATTGATACAAAGAAGACTAACGATACATTTATACATATCGGCGAAGTTATAGCCGGCAGTTTTAAAACAGGCAAACGCGTAAACGCAGGGATCGACTCAACACGCAGGAACCTGATCCGCGCTAATCATACTGCAACGCATCTTTTGCAGGCTGCACTCCGTAAAACACTTGGCGGGCATGTTAAGCAGGCGGGTTCTCTTGTAGAGCCGGACAGATTCAGATTCGACTTTTCGCATTTTAATCCGCTTTCGGAAGCTGAAATATCCGAAGTCGAAAAGATCGTTAATGAAAAGATCTGGGAAGCTCATACTGTTACAACCGAAGTTATGCCGATCGATAAGGCAACCGCTAAGGGCGCGCTCGCTGTTTTCGACGAAAAGTACGGGGATACGGTCAGGGTGGTAAGCGTTCCGGGTTTCAGTATGGAGCTTTGCGGAGGCACCCATGTTGACAATACCGGAAAGATCGGGGTATTCAAGATTTTAAAAGAAGGTTCTCCCGGAGCAGGTATAAGGAGAATTGAAGGAGTTACTCTCAGGGGTGTTTTTGAAAAATTTGCGAAGCAGACAGAAATTATTTCAAATATTATAAAAGATATGAATATAACTGTTGAAGATCTGCCGAAAAAATTCGCAGACCTGATGGACAGAAATAATAAACTTGAGAAAGAGATAAAAAAGATAAAGTCCGCAAATCTTGCATCGAATGTCGATTCGCTGATGGCGGATGCTCCGGTTGTAAACGGTGTGAAGATCATTGTGCGTGCATTCGATGATTTAAGCGCGGACGACTTGAAAAATCTGTCTGATATTGTACGCGGCAAAGAACCGCTTTCAGTTACGTGTTTCGGGTCAAAGGCAGACGGCAAAGCGCTGCTTTTATTTGCTGCGACAAAACAGGCTGTCGGCAAAGGCATAGATTGCGGAAGCATGATCAAAGCTGTCTCGAAGATTGTAGGCGGAGGCGGCGGTGGGAAAAAAGATATGGCACAGGCAGGCGGCAAATCTCCCGAAGCACTTCCCAGAGCGCTGGAAGAAGCAGCGAAAATTGCAAAAAATGCGGTCGGAAGCAGGTAGCTGTATAACAGGGCTTGTGTTAAATATTTTAGAGAGTTAAAATTGAAGAAACACAAAGACAAATCCGATCTGCAATCCATTCCCGGTGTGGGGCCAAGCATAAAAAAAGACTTCTTTGACCTGGGGATAAACAGCATCCCTGATCTTGTCCATAAAAATCCTCAAAGTTTATATAATAACCTTTGTAAAATCAGAAATTCGAGAATCGACAGATGCGTATTATACGTTTTCAGATGTGCAGTATATTTTGCTGAAAATGATAAATATGAGCCTGAGCTTTTAAAATGGTGGAACTGGAAGGATAAATAGAGAATAATTATAATTGAAATAAAATCTTGCTTTTTTAAAATAGTCCAATATTATGAAATAATATAAATGTGAATATATAAATTCAGGAGAAGATAAAATGGCTGATGCTGATGGGATTTTAGAATCAAGAAGTGCAAGCGAGATGCCGGAGATAAAGAGAGCCGGAACCGGCGGACATATAAAAGGTACGGAAAATCTGGACTGGGGGATAAAGAACAGGCTGTCGCGGTTGATCAAACCGGACGGACATTGCTTTTTTCTGCCTATAGATCACGGATATTTTCAGGGGCCGACCAGATGCCTTGAAAGGCCTGCCGAAACAGTTGCTGACCTTCTTCCGTATGCTGACGGGCTGTTCGTTACAAGGGGAGTGCTGCGCAGCAGTATTGATCCTTATATAAACACGCCGGTGATTCTCCGCGTTTCAGGAGGCACTAGCGTTATTGGAAAAGACCTTGCGAACGAGGTGCTTACAACTTCCATTGAGGATATTATAAGACTTAATGTTGCTGCGGTTGGAGTTTCTATCTTTGTGGGAACAGATTACGAAAAAGATTCCCTGCAGAATCTTGCAGACCTTGTAAACGATTGCGAGAATTACGGGATCCCTGTTATGGCAGTAACGGCTGTGGGTAAGGAACTGGATAAGAGAACAGCGCGTTTCCTGGCGCTCTCGTGCAGAATAGCTGCAGAACTTGGCGCTAAGGTTGTTAAGACATACTATGCTAAAGAGGATTTTGATAAAGTAACGAACGGCTGTCCGGTGCCTGTAGTAATCGCTGGCGGGCCTAAGTGCGAAACCGAACTCGAAGTCTTTGACTTTGTTTATGACGGTATGCAGAAGGGAGCCATAGGCGTTAACCTTGGCAGAAACGTATGGCAGCATGCGCATCCTCTTGCAATGATGAGAGCGCTGTATGCTGTTATCCATGAGAAGGCCAATCCGAAGCAGGCTCAGGAAGTATTTAACACAGTCAAGAACGGAAAGAAATAGGTTACATATAAATTATTAAGGGTATTTATAGATTAAAATACATTACAAAATTTTTTGCGGAATTAGGCCTTCCTGGTTTGTTGTTCATGTTTTGAGGGCTGTTCTATCAGGCCTAAAAGGCGTCCTCAAAAATTTTGTAATGTATTTTAATCTATCGGAGAGTACGACTTGTTTTTGAGATAATTTGCAGTAAATAAAAATAATAGGAGGTTTATATGTCCAGGGATTTTAAAAAGGCGCTTAAAATCGGCAGAACGCCTAACATAATGAAGTTATTCCCGCATTCAAATGCATTGATAGTGAGCGGGAAGGTTATAGACAGGGCTCTTATGGCAAAGGGCAAGGCAATGACTATCGCGGCCAACGCGAGAAATCATTTTGTAATACGCGGCGTATTGACGGCTGCGCAGAAAGCAAATGCGGCAATTATCATAGAGATCGCGAAATCAGAAGGCGGGTCCGGCGCATATTGCGCGGTCAGTTTATGGAATATGGCGATGCAGGTGGATACTGTTATGAACGAGCTCGGCATAACTGTGCCTGTGGCAATACATGCCGATCATTATCAGCTGAAGAACCAGAAGGATGTCGAGAAAGCAAAAACGGAGATCCCCAGCCTTTTCGATGCAGGTATTACTTCAATAGCCATTGATGCTTCCAATATGCCGGATGAAGAGAATCTTCTTGCCAACATTACTCTTAATCCTTTTATCCCTGACTGGGCAGGCTATGAAACAGAGGTGGGCGAGATTAAAGGCAAAGAGGGGCTTTCAACAAAGGAAGAAGCGCTTTTTTTAATACAGGGGCTTAACGCGCACAGCATGTTCCCTGACTGGATCGCGCTTAACAATGGCACTACTCACGGGATAGAGGCGAGCGACGCGGGCATACAGTTGGAATTGACTGCGGAGATACACAATGCTCTCGCGAAGTACAATATATCGGGAGCACAGCACGGGACTTCCGGGAACAATTCCGACAGGCTGAGAAGAATAGCAGGCGAGACCAGGACCACCAAGGCAAACGTGGCGACCGCCCTGCAAATGCTGTCCTGGGGGCTTGAAGTAAATGATTACGGCAATGCGCAGTTCGACGACAAAGGCGATTTTATTAAAGTCAATGGTGAGGGCGTAGCAGAAGAAATGTGGAGAGAGATGGTTGAGCACGCGAAATCTAAGGAATGGAAAAAAGGCGATTATAAAAAGCTCAATCTGCCTTTTGAAAATAAGCTGATGGGCCAGCCGAAGGATGTTCGCGAAAGAATGGCAAAAAGAGTCGAGGATTTTACATATAATATTCTAACTAAAGTATTTAACGCAGGCGACACCGCTCCACTCGCAATTGAAGCAATTCTTAAAGCGAAATCGTACAACCTTGGGCCAAAGTCAAAGAGAATAGAGAATCCTGCTGACTGGACAGAGAGCAAAATAAGAGAAAAGGTAAAATCAGTACATGGTAGCAAAGGCCCTGCCGGGGACTTTTCAGATTAAACCAAATACGCACGTTAAACAAAATAAATCCCTGTCCGGCGGCGGGGATTTATTTTGTTCCCGGAATAATCTGTTTTTACATTCATCAATCATAAAATACTAAAAATTATAACAATGGTTTTTTAATTTTACGATTGCAAAATATTTATTATTTTTACATATAAGTATGAAATTCCGTAACAGCTCAGAAAACATTCTGCATTTCCACGCCGCTGGCTGGTAAATCGTCTAATTGCCTTCTGATGCAATTGTGGAATTCCGATAATACATAAAGAAATATTTGTGAAGAGGGGTTTTATTATGCACAGAATTATTAAGGCTTTTTTGATATTATTTATTCTTTTACCTGCCCTTATGCCGGTTTCAGCACAGGAAAAGGAAGCCTTGAGGCTTTCTTATGGAGCAGATAAATGGATTGCCCTGCATTTTCTGCTTCAGGCGCAATTGTATTCCCGGAATTATTATGACGAAGGCGAATCTGAAGATGACGCTGTATGGTCAAGAGGGGCTCAGCTCAGGAGATCGAGAATTATTCTTAATGGCCAGGTTCATAAAAACATTGAATTTTTTTACCAGACAGACGATATTTTTGCCGGAAGCCAGAGACAGGGCGCGCAATACTCAACTGAAAATACATCAGGCGCAGGTGAGCCTGGTGATCATACGCATAAAACAACAGACAGCAAAGGCGTTTACACACAGGATGCTTTTATAAATTATAAATTATCCAGCGAATTTGAGGCAGCTGTCGGCTTAATCTGTCTTCCGTTCATGCATCACAACAGGGAATCGGCCGCAAGCCTTCTCGGCATTGATTATAATTATGCAGTGGTCCCGATCAGCGGTACAACAAATGAATGGCGTGATACGGGAGTTGAATTCAGGGGGCTTGTACAGAGAAAATTTGACTATAAGATAGGCGTTTTCCGCGGTTATTCAAATGATTCTGACGGTGATTCTACAGATAATGAAAGTGAAACAGACAGCTTTCCGCGCTTTTGCGGAAGAGTCCAGATTAACTTCCAGGACCCGGAAGAAGGATTTTTCTACAGCGGAAATTATCTCGGCAAAAAAAATATAATATCTGTGGGAGGCGGATTTGACTACCAGAAAAATGCCGGCATTCTGGGCAACTACTTTGCATGGACAGGAGATGCAACCGTTGATTATAAGGTGGCTGATGATTTTATTGTCGCTTTTCAGGGAGCATATGTAAGCGTGAGAAACCAGCCCGACGCGGATATAGAAGACCAGTTTGGATATTTCGCGCAGTTAGGCGTATTGTTTAGACAAATCCAGCCGGTTGTGAGATACCAGTTTTGGGATGCCGATGATATAAAAATATCTTATATGCATTTCGGACTGAATTATTATATAGACGGCAACAACGCAAGTTTAAAAGCGGAATATCAGAATCCGATGGGAAAAGATCATAAAGCTGTTTCGGGCGAGAAGAAAGCAACTCTGCAGTGCCAGATATTTATTTAAGCGAATATTATAGAGAATATTATAAGGATAAATATGCTTCGAATAAAAATAATATTTAATTTTATTATTTTTATTTTTTCAATGCACGGAATCGCTCATGCGGATATTTGTATTGAAGAAAAAATTACAACAAACATTCCAGGCAGAATATTTCAGGGAATAAAAAAAACATATATTACAAAAAATAAGATATTGCTTGAAGATCCCACTATTGCAAAAAGAGTGATATATGATCATGAAACCAATAAAGTATATTTAATAGATGATTCAAAAAAAGATTTATCGGTTTACTCGCTGAATAATTTTACTCTGCCATCCAATGATAAGATTTATTCCGATTTTATTCCTTTAAGAGATGAAGACATTTTATACAAGGAAAGCGGTAATAACAAGAAAGTCGGGAATTATGACTGTTATGAAGTGGTGGCCTACATCCCTAAAATAGCAGCTATTTCCCGTGTGTGGCTCACAAAAGATATCGAGGCTTCTTTGACTGATTTTTTCTTATTTATAGAAAAGAATAATGATAGCCTGTTAAAAAAGATGATGCCAATGATGAAAGAGAGTAATAATTATGTTGTGGAGAGCATTACAATAATAGTAAGGCCGAAGGAATCAGAAAAATATTTAAAAACTGAACTTGTTAAAATATCGGTTCAGGAAGTTCCGGACAGTTTGTTTAAGCTGCCGGAAGATTACAGAAAGCTTAATATGGAGGACAGTCCCGCCGCATCCCCTTAGAACATATTTCAGTAGGCGTTTTAATATGATCTGACTGGATAATATCTATTCCGGAACCGCGTAAAAAACATCCTGTTTTACGCGGTTCCGGCGACATCCGTGTCGCCTGCTCCATAGATATTATCCAGTCAGATCATAAGC
>JAFGSG010000145.1 GCA_016934735.1 Spirochaetota bacterium
CATGATGAAGTTCAAAAAGATTATGGAAGATTTATTGCAGAACCATTTGAAAAGGGTTATGGATTAACTATTGGGAATTCATTACGACGTGTATTGTTATCATCAATCAATGGGTGCAGCATCACTGCAATAAAAATAGAAGGCGTAACTCATGAATTTGCTGCCATTACCGGTGTTTATGAAGATGTTGCCCGTATAATTTTAAACCTTAAAAAGATTCGTTTTAAATACGAAGGTGAAATGCCTAAAGTTTTGCATATTGTAAAACAGGGATCCGGGGAATTATTAGGCGGAGATTTTCAGGTAGATTCCGATGTTGAAGTGTTAAATCCTGAAATACATATCGCGACGATAAATAAAGAAGGAAAAATTGATATGGAGGTTCAGGTTGAGCGTGGCCGCGGTTACGTCCCTGCTGAATTAAGCAAAGGAAGCACTGAAGCAGTCGGTGTAATAGCTGTTGATGCTGACTTTACGCCTGTAAGAAAAGTCAATATTACTGTCGAAAACACACGGGTGGGTCAAAGAACCGATTATGACAGATTGATTATTGAAGTTTGGACAGACGGTTCAGTCTCTCCTGAGGATGCAGTCGCTCAGGCGGCAAAAATAATAAAGGATCATCTTACAATATTCATCAATTTTGAAGAGGAGATTGAAGAAGAGGCCGAAGTAGTAGATGAAAATCTTGAAAGAATGAAAAATATTCTGGCAAAATCTATTGATGAACTGGAACTTTCTGTCAGAACATATAATACCATTAAAAGTCTTGATATCAGTATTTTGGAAGAACTTGTACGGAAAACTGAGGATGAATTCAGAAAATCCAAGCACTATAGCGATCAGGTTATGAAGGAGATTAAGTCTAAGCTGGAATCTCTGCATTTAAGTCTTGGACTAAAAGAATAAATTTGTTTTATTAAACTTAAATTGAAAATCAGAACTAACGGATAATTTGAAGGACGATCGATGAGACACAAAAATAGCGTAAGACAATTGGGAAAGACGCCCTCACATAGAGGTGCGATGTTTTCGAATATGGTTGCTTCTCTTTATTTAAATGAAAGTATCATAACAACAAAACAGAAAGCGAAAGAATTAAAAAAAATTTCCGAAAAATTAATCACAAAGGCAAGAAAAAATATCAGTCTTCCGGAAAATGAAGTAGGGAAAAAATTACATAATAAAAGATCAGTGCTGAAATTTGTTAAAGATGAAGATGCAGTTAAAAAATTATTTGATGAAATCGCCCCCAGATATGCAAACAGAAATGGAGGCTATACAAGAATTTATCTTTTAGGTAAAAGGCTGGGAGATGCTGCTGAGATGGCTATAATTGAATTAGTTGATAAAAAGGTAGCCGTAAAAAGAGAAACAGAAAAAGATAAAGCAGTAAAAGATAAAACGGCAAAAGAAACAATTATAAAAGATAAAAAAGATAAATCTGAGAAGAAAGATAAAAAAGTTAAAAAAGACAAAAAGGAATAAAATAATTAAAGGGAAAGTACAGATTAGTTAATTTTATTAAAATATTTTTTCTATCAGGTTCAGTCTCGTTAACATTCTAAAGAAAAGTCTTACCGGAAATCCAATAATATTAGTTAATGAACCGTCAATGGTTTCTATAAGGTTATCCCCGTATTCCTGTACTGCATAAGCTCCGGCTTTGTCTAAATAGGTTATTTTTTTTAAATAGCCATCGATTTCGCTGTCTGTAATGGATTTAAATGTAATCCTGCTGATCTCTGAATCAGTGATATTCATTATTTGCTCCCCATTTAAATACAGTAATGTTATGCTGCTGATTACTTCATGAGTTTTGCCGTTTAATTCGTTTAATATATTTACGGCGTCCTTAAAGTTTACCGGTTTACCGATAATTTTATTGTTTATCGTTACAATTGTGTCGCAGGATATTATCAAAACAGGTGAACAATTTGAAATATTTGGAAGTATTGATTTAGCTTTTTCTTCAGATATTCTTTCACTGAATTGCCTCGGTGTTTCTTCGTCTGATGCTATTTCTTCAATATTCGGGCAAAATATTTCAAAAGCATCAATAATATTTTTCAATAAAATTTTTCTTCTGGGAGAAGATGAACCTAAGACTATTTGCATTTAATTTTACATGTTAAAAGGTCGTATTATTTGATAATGACTTTTTCATTTAATTTATGAACATGGGTAACGTTTTTTATATTTTTTAATAAATGTATCAATTGATTGAGATGGCTTGTGCTTTTTACTTCAACGATTATTTTAAATCTGACATTATCGTCTTCGGTTGCATCAGCTTCCATTTTTAATATATTTGTTTTTGCTGAAGCGATTTCATCTGCAATATCTTTTAATAAGTTCTGCCTGTCTAAAGCATTGATTTCTATTTTTACAGGATAAGTATCTACTGACCCTTCCCAGACAATATTAATAAATCTTTCTTCTTCTATTTCTAATTTTTTAAGAGATTGACAGGTTTTTTTGTGAACAGTGAGCCCGCGGCCTCTGGTAATAAATCCGATTACCTCATCTCCTGGGATAGGCTGACAGCATTGAGCAAGTTTTAATAATACATTGGAAGTCCCGTTAATAGTTAAATTTTGCTTTTTTTGTCTGGAAATATCTTTAATCTTGAATAATTCGCTATTGGGTATGGTAACTTCGGCTGTCTTATTATCCTTTTGCTGCTGTATTTTCGATATGGTTGCACCTGTTTCCTGTTCACTTTTTCTAATCCAGTTTCTGATTTTATATCTTGCGTTTGAAGATTTGACAAATTTTAACCATGATTCGGACGGATGTTCTTTATTGCCGGTTCGAATTTCGATTATGTCGCCGCTTTGAAGTTCAGTTTTAAGAGGTACAATATGGTTGTTGACTTTTGCACCGATACAGTGATGCCCGACTTCAGTATGAATAGCGTAGGCAAAATCAACAGCTGTAGCACCTTTAGCAAGTTTTATAATTTTCCCTTTCGGAGTGAACGTAAATATCTCGTCCGCATAGAGATCCATTTTTAATTCTGTTAAAAAATCCTGGGGGTTATCTTTTTCTGACAGTCTCCTTCGAATATTTTTTAAAAGCATAAGGTTTTTATATTCTTTAGCCTGTATATTGGGATTTTCTTTGTATAACCAGTGAGCTGCAATGCCGATTTCAGCTGTTGTATGCATTTCTTTTGTCCTGATCTGGAACTCGAGGGGGTGGCCATACGGACCTATTACTGTTGTATGAAGAGATTGATACATATTTGTTTTGGGAACCGCAATGTAATCCTTGAATCTGGATGTAATAGGTGACCAGAGACTATGAATTATTCCGAGTATTCCATAACATTCTTTAATCTCATTGACGATAATCCTTATAGCACGTATATCAAAAATGTCGTCTATTGGCTTTTCCTGCAGTCTCATTTTCTGGAAAATTGAATAATAATGCTTTGCACGTCCGGTTACTTGTGCAGTGATATTCAGTTCATTGAATTTCGCATGCAGTATTTCTTTGATGTGATTTATATATATCTCCATCTCTGGTACTTTTTGTACAACTTTCGCGGCAATTTCTTTGTATTCTTCAGGATATAAAATATTAAATGAAATATCTTCAATCTCAGATGCAAGTTGTGACATACCAAGCCTGTGAGCCAGAGGAGCATAAATATCGAGAACCTCTTTTGAAATAGTTTGCTGTTTTTCATAAGGTTGATATTTAATTGTTCTTAGATTATGAAGTTTATCGGCTAATTTAATCAGGATTACTCTTACATCATTAATTGTAGCAAGAAGCATTTTTCTCAGATTGTGTACTTCGTCGTATTTGGTTCTTTTTTTTAAAGAAGATATTTTTGTAACTCCATCGACAAGGTTGGCTGTCTCTTCGTTAAATTCTTTTTTTATTGCTTCAATAGTTATTTTTGAGTCTTCAATAACATCATGAAGGAGGGCAGCGGCTAAGGTTGTAGTGTCTAAATTAAGACCTGCTAAAGTTTTTGCAACTTCCAAAGGGTGAATAATATAAGGTTCTCCGGAAAGTCTGAGTTGGCTCTTATGAGCTTCTCTGGCAAAATTATACGCTTTATTGATAAATCCAATATCAGTATCAGCATTATTGGAATTAATAATTGCAATCAGGTCAGATAGGTCTGGAATTACCGAAGGATCAATCATTTTAATAACATGAATAATTTTTTTAAAGTATATTTAATTTAAATAAATAGCGATTTATACGAATTATAAAAAATCGTATATGGTATTCGTATGTATAAATAATATATAATAATATAAACAATACTTTTCTATTGTTCAAGATTTTTATTTGCTCACTGCTATATTTATAATGAGATAAAAATACTTCAGCTTTTATTAAATATAACGATTTGTTAATTAATCGATAATTAGTACACTCTTTTTTTGGTTTTGTATTTTTCTAAGGCTTTTGCGGATAGCACTCCTGTAAAAGCCTTTTCTATTTCAAAGCGTAATACGTCGACGTTCACGTCGAAGATATTTGCGAATAAATAATTGACATTCAAAATAAATAAAGGATTAAAGTTTTAATACTATTAAAAAAGTTGTTTGCATTATTTAAGTGAATTATGTAGGATTTTGAGAATATTCCCCATCGCGAGGTTTTTATGTCAGACGAACTATTGAATATTATAATGAAACTTCTGGCAATTGCCATTTATTTAGCTCTAGGTGCTTTTGTTTCCTGGATATTTTATAATATAAAAAGAAGAGACCTGTTCGGAGGATATATCGGCGGTCTGGTAGTTGGAGTAATCGGTGCTTTAATCGGTGGGTTTATTTTAGATAAGCTGTTTTTAGATATAGCAATTAAAGTATTGAACTTTCTTGTATATTATACAGGTGTTAATATAATTGCCGGATTGATTGGCGGATATGTAGCTGTTTATATAATGAACAGGCTCGGCCACAATAAAGAAAGAAAGAAATATTAAGATAATTAATTATTTTTATACATTAGCTTGTTTAAGATAAATTTGTATAAATAGTGTCTTATAGGCTGTTATTTTAGGCTGGAAATGACGTCATTTATATCTTTTAATATATAATTATTTATTTTTTTTTCTATTTCAAGGATCGATTTTTTGTTTTTTAAAATATGTTGTCTTATGTTCTCTGTTTTCCCATATCTGGTCAGTAAATCAGATACTCTTTCTTCAACAGCAACTATTTTATTATGTGTAACTCTTTTATCCGCATAAAATACTATTTCTTTTTCTTTTAACTCATCATTGAAATCGTATTGCTTCAATTCAACGTGTTCCTCAATGATGTCAGCAACATTACTGTATCCGAGTTCTCTCAGCAAAATTGCTCCGGTCGTATCATGATGCTCTTTTGTGGTTAATGATCTGGTCTTGGTAATATCATGGAGAAGAGAGCCGGCAATAACAAGATCTCTATTAATAACAACGTCCGGTTTAAGATTGTTGATTATTGCCATTGCAACGAGCATAACCTGCTCTGAATGTTCTTTAATATGCGGAAGCATTCTATCTTTCATGATTTCATAACATTCATTTATCGATGGAACTTTGTTGTATGTCATGCGATAATTTTTACTTGAAAATCTTAAATATGTATTATAACATATAAATCAGACAATGAATATTGATTTTCCCTTAAAAGTAATCTTTATCTTTATAATTTTACTTTATATTGGACAGGCTTTTAAGTTCGGATTTCATATGGTATTTTGTAAATATATTAAAATATACTGACTAATTTATTTTTGTTGATTTTAATTAACAGATCAATCAAAATTTAAAATATAATATTAATTATCATATTTATAGATAAGTTGTTTCATAATATTGACGAAAATAATATTATGTAAACAATAAAACATTATTATTGAAGCGTTTATAAATTTTTTTCGAATTCTGTTGTTTTTATAACAAAAGAATGGAGTTAATATGAATACCAATGAAATTATAGAAGATGTAAATGAAGTTACTACAGAGGAAGCAGAGCAGGAGGAGGATTTCATTTCTGAAGATAAAATTGTTCAAGTAGTCAGTTTTTCATTATTGAATAGTGTTGAATATGGTATAAATATTCTTTCAATACATGAAATATTGAAAATGTGTGACATCACACGGCTGCCGAATACTCCTCCTTTTATTAAGGGAGTAATCAATTTAAGAGGCAATGTTATTCCGGTAGTTAATGTAAGAAAAAGATTCGGATATAGAGAGACTAAAATTACTGATGATTCAAGAATAATAGTGGTTGGTATTAATGGTAAACTTGTAGGATTATTAGTGGATTGCGTCTTCCAGGTTTTCAGAATACCATTAAAAGACATTAGTTCCCCTTCTGACTTAATTGAGGGAGTATCGGTCGAATTTATCCAGGGTGTCGCAAGGATGAAGGATGGGTTGATTATTATATTAAAACTGGACAATTTGCTGTTTGCCGAGGAATATAATATAGACGAGACATTAACATGAGAATTTCAATTCTGTAAAATCTAATTTTCAGTAAATTGGAGAAGAAATATGCCATTTTCCATCGGAGAATACCAAGATATATTCTTAGAAGAGGCGGATGAACAGCTTCAGGAATTAAATCAAAGCCTTCTGGCTTTGGAAAAAAATCCCGAGGATATTGATATTGATATCATTAATAGTATTTTCAGGACTGCGCACTCACTAAAGAGTTCCGCAGCATTTGTAGGTTTAAACGATCTGAGCGATCTTGCTCATCATATGGAAAATTTACTTCAGGGAGTTCGGGATAAAACGATGAAAATGTCCCCTGAAATAATTGAAGTGCTTTTTGAATGTTTTGATTTGATAAATTCCATTATTAGTTCTGTTTCAAGAGGAGAAGAACCGAAACAGGACTTATCGGACACTATTGAGAAAATTAAAAATATAAACGAAAATACAGAATCCGGGCATAAAAAAGAAATAATCTCGGAAAAGCACAAGAGGGAAAAATCAAAAGGAATTGATGGAAAAGAAGCATTACCAAAAATTCACTATAATCAAAAAGAGATAAAAATTATTACTGATAATCTTAAAGCCGGAAAATTCTGTTGTGAATTGGATATTTATTTAGAGTTCCATGCACAAATGAAATGGATAAAGGCCCAGCTCATTGTATATAATTTAAAACAGATAGGTGAATTATTAAAAACAATCCCATCTATGGATGATATCTCTAAAGAATGGGATGACCATATTTTTAAATTAGTTTTTTTTACCGATCAATCTGTTGAAAAGATCAGAGGAGCCTGCGAAATTGATTTAGTTAACAAAATTGATCTAAAAAAAATTACTCTATCGAAGAATAAAGATAATAAGGATGCATTAAAAATTCATGGAAAAGAGATCCTGTTCGAGGAAAAGAACTTAGTAGAAAACGATAAAAAGTTTACAGCAAATTCAGCTGTCATTCTAAAACAGGATGAATCGGAGATAGAAGATGATGAACATGAAGACATTTCCTTTGGAAGAAGAAAGGAGGATAAAAGAGGCCTTAGCTTAAAAATTGTAAAGGTATCTGTCGATAAACTTGACCTTCTTTTAAATACAGTTGGCGAATTGGTTATAGCAAATTCAGGTTTTTTTCGCCTGTTTGATGAGGTTAAAAAAAGTAATATTGATAAATCCATTATAAGCGAATTTAAAAACAGAATGGATCAGATGTCGAGGATCGCAAAGGATCTTCAGAGCGGCATTATGAAAACAAGAATGGTTCCTATAGGACAGGTGTTATCCAGATTTAACAGGCCAGTCAGGGATCTTGCCAAAGAATTCAATAAGAAAATTAATTTTACAATCAAAGGAGAAGAAACGGAATTAGACAAAAAAGTCATTGATGTTATTGGCGAACCTATGCTCCACCTGTTAAGAAATTGTATTGATCATGGAGTTGAAATGTCCGAAGAAAGGAAACGATTAGGTAAGTCCGAAGAAGCTGCCGTATCAATTAACGCGTATCAGGGAGGAAACCAGATTTTTGTTGAAGTTGGAGATGATGGCCGGGGATTGAATATTGAAAAGATTAAAAAGAAAGCCCTTGAAAAGGGCATGGTTACTCCTGAACTCCTTGAAAATTTAGAAAATGAAGATATAGTGGAATTTATATTCCGTCCCGGATTTTCAACAGCGGATGTTATTACGGATATTTCCGGACGTGGGGTCGGACTGAATGTTGTAAAAGAAATTGTCAGTGAGCTGAACGGAAATGTCAGGATAGAAACAGAACCCGGTATGGGCACTAATTTTGTTTTATCTTTTCCTCTTACTTTAGCTATAATACCTGCAATTATGATCAAAGTCAGTAATGAAATTTATTCAATCCCTCTGCCGGATGTAATTGAAACAATTAAAATAACTCAATCCGATATAACGACAATTGAGGGCAGGGAGGTAGTTAACTTAAGAGGTGAAATCCTTTCATTATTACGTTTAAATGAATTTATCGGCGTTAAAAGTACTCTTCCCGATGATATAAAAATTCCTGTTGTGATCGTTGGTTATGGAAATAGAAAGATCGGTGTGATTGTTGATAGCCTTGAGGGAAAACAGGAAATAGTAATTAAATCTCTTGAGGAAAATTATACAAATATCGACGGCCTTTCCGGAGCGTCAATTCTTGGAGACGGAAGTATTTGTTTGATATTGGATATTTCTTCAATGATTAATAGGGTAATCTCTGATGAAGAAAAAGCAATACGGCAGAAAAAATCGATTAAAACTGATGAAAGCAGTATAATTGAAGAATCCGCTTTAACACAAGAAAACATAGAGGAAGGTCTGGAAACAGGCGAAAAGGAAATAAAGCCTGAAGCAGGTAAGGCGATTCTGCAAAAAGCCGCATCGGAGAAGGCTAAATCGGAAGCTTCTAAGCGTATACGAAAAGAACTCGAAGTGGATTTGAGAAAAGATGATGATGAAGATATTACTGAAGATATTATATTTATGAAGGATGATGAGGCTGATAAAGAAACAATGGATTTAGATGCTGGCGGTGATCAGATAAAAACAAAAGTGAAAGAGACGCTTATTGAGTTTAGAAAAGAGTTGGAAAAGAATGTAAATGAAAATGTTGAATTGGATCAGGATGAACAGGTTTTAAAATCAATGAATATCGCGAAAGAGGATATTGAAAAGATTAATGTAATAGCAAATGTGGGTATTGCGAATGCTGCTGAATCACTTTCAAAAATTTTAGATAAAAGCGTATCTCTTTCCATACCGGAGATAGAAATTATACCTATTAAAAATATTGCAAAATCGATCGGAGAAATTGATACTGTATATGTTGGAGTATTTATGCCTCTTCTTGGGGATGTTAACGGCGCTGTCCTGTTTAGTTTTACCGAAGAATCGGGTTTTGAGCTGATTGATATGCTTTATGGATTATCAACAGGTAAAACTAAAGTTTTAGACCAGGACGGCGAATCCGCCCTGAAGGAAGTTACGAATATTATTGGCTCATCAATGATTAATATTTTATCAGAAAAAATCGATCTTACCATAAGGCCTGATATTCCTACTATTATTCATGACTATATACAGTCAACAATAGACTCAATTCTCATTCAGAATAATATATCTGGTGATTATGCACTTTCTATGAATACATATTTCTATTATCATGACGACCGGGTTTTGGGCAAGCTTTTAATCCTGTCTGAAACTGAATCATTGAGAAAAATGATAAATAAAATAAAAAATAATTAATCAGAATATAAATGCATTAAGAGTTAAGAAAAAATGGATAAAAAGATCAGAGTTCTTGTTGTTGAGGATTCTTCCCTGGCAAGAAAGATTATTGTCGATATTCTTTCCAGCGATCCTGAAATAGAAGTAGTCGGAACAGCTAATAACGGCAAAACAGCTATTTATAAAAATGATTCACTGAATCCGGATGTTATTACGATGGATATCGAGATGCCGGTGATGGATGGACTTGAATCCCTCCGTCATATTATCGAGAAAAATCCGAAACCGGTTTTAATGTTAAGCGTTTTAACCAAACATGGCGCGGAAGAAACATTTAAAGCCCTGGAGTACGGAGCTGTCGATTTTATTCCGAAGCCGGCTTCCAATTTATCGATAACTTTAAAAGAAGTAGCTGATTTACTTATTGAAAAAGTTAAATCAGTATATAAATCTGAAATTAAAATACCAGTAAAGAAGAAAGAGTCCGAAATAAAAAAGGCAGAAAATCATTTGAGGCCGGAATTTGAAAAAGAAGTCGTCAGTATCTCGGGGAAAGGAACAAGTAATAAAATTGTAGGAATAGGGACATCCACAGGCGGTCCATCAGCTTTGGCAGGTATATTTCGATGTTTTCCCAAAGATTTCCCATCGCCTATTCTGGTAGTACAGCATATGCCCGAAGGATTTACAAAAGCTTTTGCGGAAAGGTTAGACTCTAATTCCGGTTTAAGAGTAAAGGAAGCAGAGGAAGGCGACAGGATCAAATCCGGTCATGCGTATATAGCGCCGGGTCATTCGCATATGAAAATTGAAGATAAAAATGGGGAAAAGATAATTAAGCTGGATCGGGGCAATAAAGTGTCCGGTCATATTCCTTCTATCGATGTGTTGTTTGATTCAATTGCGGACAATTATGGGAGGGAGTCGGTTTGTGTAATAATGACCGGTATGGGGCAGGATGGCGCTAAAGGAATATTAAAAGTAAAGAAAAACGGGGGGCATACGATAGCCCAGGATGAAGGGACATCCGTTGTATATGGAATGAATCGCGTAGCTGTTCAAATGGGCGCAATTGACGAAATCGTTCCTTTGTCAAGCATTCCGGAAAGTATTGTAAAAATGTTGTAGATATTATAATTTTTTGTTGATTAGTTATGATGCTAGTAATATGATACTAAGTGTCATAATATAAATTTTATCAATTCAATGGAGAAATAAAATGGCAAAGATTTTAATAGTCGATGACGCGAAATTCATGAGGACACTTGTAAAGGATGCTCTTGTGCCTAAAGGACATGAAATTGTGGGTGAAGCGGAAAACGGAAAGATCGCGGTAGATATATATAAAAGAGTTAAACCGGATCTCGTAACAATGGATATCACAATGCGTGAGAAGGATGGAATTGAGGCTGCCGAAGAAATATTAGCCATGGATCCATCAGCAAGGATTATCATGGTAACAGCTCTTGGCCAGGAAAATTTGTTGACAAAAGCGATTAAAATAGGAGTTAAAGATTTTGTCGTGAAGCCATTCCCGCCCGAGAGGTTGCAAAGAGCGGCAGAAAAAGCTCTCGCATAAAATGCAGAGCGTAAAAATTTATAATTTTTATTATATTTTTATGTAAAATAATTTAATGCATAAATTGTATATAACTGAATATCAAAAATGCTGGAAATATCAAAAGAAGACATTAGCGGAGAAAAAAGTAATAATTATATTTTAAATATAGAAAATTTTGAAGGCCCGCTTGATCTTTTATGGGATTTGATTAAAAAAGCAAAGATTGATATAACCGAGATATTTATTGCGCAAATAACTGAACAATATCTGGAATATCTGAAGCTGATGGAAAAGATGAATGTAAAGATAGCTTCAGAATTCATTTTAATGGCCTCGGATCTTTTATACTATAAATCCAGAGCTCTCCTTCCGAGTGAAGATATTGAAGATGAATACTTCGTGCCTCCATTGCCTCCTGATTTAGTTGCAAAATTGTTAGAATATAAAAAATTTCAATTAACATCTCTAAAACTGAAAAATTATTACGAGAATTATGCTGATGTATTTAACAGAAATAACGAAATTCGGAAAATTGACTGCGAGGACGGTGAAGAATATATAGGGGTTACCCTTTATGAGCTTTTGGATGCATTTGCAAGGATATTAAATAAAAAAGAAGATATTATCCGTAAAGAAATTGTGTTTGACGAAATCCTTGTTAGCGACATGATTGATTTAATTGCTTCTATGTTGGAGAAAGAAAGCAATATTTTTTTTAGCGACCTATTCTCCGATAATCCCAGACGTTTGGAACTAATTGTAACATTTATGGCCATATTGGAGATGGCTAAACATGGGAAAATTAAATTATTACAGCATAAAGTTTTCGGCGACATAAAAATACTGCGCGTTTGAAGCACTCCGGACATTAAACACAAAAATTTTTAATTTTATTTACAATGACAAATTTATGAGTGAATTCATCACAAAACAGGATATTAAAAGTAATAATGAAAATAATAATGAATCTATGATAGATTCTACTGCTGATTCTTCCGGGTCAGACGAAGAAAATAAAAAAGATGAAAGATATTTTTACGGATTATTCGAAGCAATTCTTTTTCTATCCAATGATCCGTTGCCGGTTTTCTTTTTTTCAAAAAATTTCGAAATCGACCCGAAAAATGTAAAAATTATTCTTGATTCTCTTGTGGATGAATACGAAGAAAGAGGAGGCGGTATATTACTGAAAGAAATATCCGGCGGATATCAATTTGTCACTCGCAGTATGTATGCGAATGACATAAGGAAAAGTTTATTATTTGATAAAAAAGAGGGATTAACAAAAGGTATGCTTGAAGCACTTTCGATTATTGCGTATAAACAACCGATAATACTGGCACAGGTTGATGAACTCAGAGGCGTTTCATCCAGAATGGTTCTCGCGAAATTAATGAAGAAAAATCTTATCAGGCCTGTTGGAAGAAAGGAACTCCCCGGCAGGCCTCTTCTTTACGGTACAACAGATGAATTTTTAAAGCATTTTGGATTAAAGAATTTATCTGATTTGCCTAATATATCCGAAGTTGAAGAGTTTTACTACGAAGAAAGAGAATAATTATATTTGAATCAGTACTGGCAGCAAATGTTGCTGTAAATTTTTTTTAAAAAAATATTAAATAAAGATCCTCCAAGAAAACTTTTGAGAAACTAAATTTTAAGAACCGTTTAATGCTTTTTATGGTTTTTTCAGAATTTGTCCCTGCCCGTTGGGCTGGGTGGATTGCTCACTATCAACTAGCGCTGAATCGTGAAGAATAAAAGAATAATCGTTGCTGTAGACGGACCTGCCGGATCAGGTAAAAGCAGTATTTCAAAAGAAGCTGCAAAACAGATTGGATTAAAATATATTGACTCCGGGGCAGTGTATAGAGCAATCACATGGTATTTGCTACAGAAATATAATACGAAATTAAATCCTAAAGAATACATTAATGATTTATCGGATATCGCAATCAGTCAGATATTTAATATTGACGGCTCTTGTTCAAGTTTTATAAATGGACTCGATATTTCCGAAGAAATCAGGGATATAAAAATTGCGGATAATATTGGAGTTGTCTCAGATAATATACAAATACGAAATTATGTTAATAAGCTTTTGCGGGAATGGGCTCTGGAAAATTCAATAATTATGGATGGAAGAGACATCGGAACAGTAGTTTTCCCGGATGCGGATATAAAAATTTATCTTGACGCTTCGGTGGATGTCAGGGCACACCGTAGAGCAGTAGAATATCGGGAAAAAGGAAAAGATGTTGACATAAAGGACATCAAGAAACAGATTGCGCTACGTGATAAACAGGATCTATCAAGGCCATTCGGATGCCTGAAAAAATCGCCTGATGCGGTATATATTGACACAACTAAAATGACAAAGAATGAAGTTATTCAAAAAGTGGTTAATTTAATCAGTAAATTACAAATCTAAATTACTTTATTATTCATTTATGTAAATTTAAACAGGGTTAGTAACATGATTATCAGTGAAAAATATGAAGATAATATCGATATGCAGCAGGTTGCTGATTTCGCAATAGATATAATTGAACCAAATAAAATATTAACGGGCGAAATAGTCACGATTGATGATGATTTTGCTTATGTGAATGTTGGCATTAAGACTGACGGCAGAGTCAAATTAGATGAATTTAAAATAAAACCTCAGATAGGCGATACAATAGATGTATTGCTTTACAATAAGAGATTGGTCGATGGTATGTATGTTTTTTCAAAGACAGCAGCAGACAGAGAGAAAAGGTGGGTAAATTTTCTTAATATACATGGCTCGGGAAACGGACTAATACAGGGGAAATTCGAAAGTTCTAACAGTAAAGGATTTATTGTTGACTGTAATTATGTTGACGGTTTTTTACCTTTTTCGCAGGCAGCAGATTTAAAAGTAAATAAGAATTCAATGGCCGAAGAGCCTTATTGGTTTAAAATAATTAGCATTGATCAGAAGAGACATTCAGTTCTCCTATCCAGGAAAGAATATATTGAAGAAGAAAATAAGAAACATTGGGATTCTCTTCTTCAAAAATACAAGGTTGGAGATAAGATTCAGGGTAAGGTTAAAAAATTTGTCGAGTTCGGTGTTTTTGTTGAAGTGGAAGGTATTGAAGCGCTTCTGCATAAGAATGATATGTCATGGAAGAAGGTTTTTAAACCAAAGAAGCTATTGGCTGATGGTGAAGTCAGGGATTTTGTTATTTTGAATATTGACAGGGATGAAGGAAAAATTTCCCTTGGATTAAAACAGCTTACAGAGGATCCCTGGATTAAAGTCGAAGAAAAATATAAATCCGGAGATGTGATTTCAGGTGAAGTGATTACACTAATTAATTTTGGAGCCTTTGTAGAACTCGAAGAAGGAATAGACGGTTTCATAGAATCATCTGAAATATCATGGACGAAAAAAAATTTAAATCCAAAAGATACTTTTAAGAAAGGACAGAAGATAGAAGCAAAGATTCTTAATATCAACAAGGATGAAAAAAAAATATATTTGGGTTATAAACAACTTCAGCCTAATCCATGGAATACCATTTCAGAAAGATTCCCGGTAGGGAGTGTTAATAAAAGTAAAATCAAAAAAATAATGAATTTTGGGATTTTTGTTGAATTGGAAGATGGTATCGACGGACTGATACATATCTCGGATGTAAGCTGGGATGAAAATTTTAAAGATGCTGCCGGTACTTATAAAGTTGACGATCTGGTCGAATATAAGATATTAGAAATTAAACAGGATGAAATGAAAATTTCATGCGGAATAAAGCAGCTTATAAAATCACCGTGGGAAATTATTAATGAAAAGTATCCTTCCGGAAGCAGGGTTTCCGGTACTATATCCGGCATAGTGTCATTCGGTTTGTTTGTAAAGATTGAGGATGATGTTGAAGGCCTTGTTCATATATCTGAAGTTTCACATAAGAGAATTGAAAATCTGCCGGAAAAATTCAAGGTTGGAGATGAAGTAAATGTTGAGGTTCTTGGAATAGATGTAGAGCGTAAAAGACTCTCACTTAGTATGAAAAAATATGACGCTGCCGTAGAAAAAGAAGAGCTTAATAAAATGTTGAATAATAGCGGTTCTAAAACGGTAACCATAGGTGATTTTATCAAGATAAAGCTGGGAGAAAAATAATATAATATGAATGATAGGAAAATTGAAATAAAGCGTAATATTATTGAACAATTTTTAATGAAGGTTAAAGATCTCTATAGATGGAATAAAAAGCTGGTTATTTATTCTCTTGTTTTAATTATAGCTGTATCGGCATTGCTGATAACAGGAGTTGTGTATATAAAGAGCAGAGAACAAAATGAGATTAAAACATTAGAGACCATTATTAATAAATATTATTCCGATAAAGCAAATCTTGAAAAAAATATAAATAAAACAATAGATGATTTAAATGAGTTAATCAAGTCTTCATTTTATGGATATGTAAATAAGAACGGATATTATATAATTGCCGGATTATATCTGTCCCAGAATAAGTATAATGAGGGTAAAGAATACCTGATGAAGTTTGCGGATAAATCCCCTTCTTCATTTTTTGCACCATTGGCTCTACACAGAGCGGGTATAATATGTGAAAAGCTGAATGATATTACGGGAGCTTTTCAAATATATAATCGTTTGGAAAAGGAATATAAAGAGTGTATTATATCTGATGAAATTTATTACAACCTGGGAAGGATGTATCATAAAAAGGGTGATAAATTTAAAGCAGAAGAATATTATAATAAAGTTATTAAAGAATATCCTGTTTCAATATTCAGTTCAAAAGCAAAAAAAAGATTATTATTACTTGGTTATCATAAAGAATCCGTTGCTGACATCAAACCAAATTAATATTATTTAAAGATTTTATATGTTATATTTGAATAGCAAAATAAAGTAATTTTATGACAGGCATCCCCTATTATTGAAAAATATGTTGACACAACATGTGAATAGAGTTATGGGTAATTTTTTATTTTATTTAGAGAAAATACAGGGAGTAATAGCGTGGCTTTACCAAAAAGAAGAAAATCAAAAGCAAAATCAAGAATGAGAAGATCTCATGATGCGATCGGCGTTCCGAATTTAAGGCCGTGTTCCAAATGCGGAGCATATGTGCTTCCTCACAGGGTTTGTCCTGAATGCGGCCATTATAAAGGTATTTTAGTTGTAGAACCAAGAGTAAAAATTAAAGAAGCAAAATAATTATTGTTTAATATTTATAATATTTAAATATTTACAGGTATTTATTGTTTGTACTTTATGCCGTTAGATTAACTGATATACTGAATCACATCCTAAAGCAATAAGAAGTCCTGATCTGGGGAGGGATTCAATACATTATGTTTGATGAGATATATCCTCTGTGTGATTCATGGAAGATATATAATAATTGCTAATTATAAAGAAAAAAATAAGGAGGGCCGCGATCAAATGGCTGTTGATTTTGAAAAAATTAAGCAGATAATTGTTGATCAGCTTGGAGTAGATGAGTCGGAAGTAACAAAAGAGGCATCGTTTATTGATGATCTCGGTGCGGATTCACTCGATACTGTTGAACTTGTTATGGCATTGGAAGAAGAATTTGGTATTGAGATACCTGATACTGATGCAGAAAAGATTGTTACCGTAGCAGATATTATTGAATATATTGAATCCAAACAGAAATAAAAACTTATGCGAATGTATATTTTTCGGGCCGGGAAAAGCATAGATAATGGATTCTGAAGACAAAAAGGAAAATCAAAAAGGTAATAACAATAGAGTAAAAAGGTATAGGCAATTAAATAAGCTGCAGAAAAATTTAAAGATTAAGTTTAAAGACAGGAGCTTATTAAACAGAGCTTTAACGCACCGTTCTTATGTTAATGAATACAGAACACTTAAAGATAATGAAAGACTTGAATATCTTGGTGATTCTGTTCTGGCTGTAGTTATCAATGAATATTTATTTAAGCGTTATGAAGAATATCCCGAAGGAGACCTCGCTAAAATAAAATCGGCTGCAGTTTCGGAAACTACGCTTGCCAGAGTTGCTGCTGAGATAAATTTGGGCAGTTATCTTCTGATGGGCAAGGGTGAAGATCGCTGCGGCGGAAGGGACAGGGCATCGATTCTGGCTAATACGTTCGAGGCCGTTATCGGGGCGCTTTATCTGGACGCCGGTTTAAAAGAATGTAAGAAATATATATTATCTCTTTTAAAAAGTCATATCGAAAGAATTGATAAATTGTCCTATCTGAGAGATCCTAAGACTGCATTACAGGAATACGTACAGGGAAAATATAAGGAAAGGCCTATATATGAAATCATTGAAGAAAGCGGGCCTGATCATAAAAAAGAATTTAAAATTAAATTAATTATTCATGGACAGGATGTTTCTTTCGGTACAGGCACAAGTAAAAGAAAAGCTGAGATGGATGCTGCTATGAAAATTTTAGAAGAAGTATGGAAAGGAGATCTTTTAATATAAAAATAAAGTATGAGCAATTTGAGTATTAGAATCAGAGTTGCCGCACTTTTAATAGAAGACGGAAAAATCCTTCTCATTGCACATAAAAAAGACAAGACGGTATACTGGCTTTTGCCGGGAGGCGGTGTTAATCCGGGCGAATCCCTGGAAGAAGCTTTAAAAAGAGAACTTAAAGAAGAATTAGATATTTATATTACAGTCAATGATGTCGCATTGATTTGCGATTCAATCGCCCCTGATGAAAGCAAGCATATAGTAAATATATGCTTTTTTTGTACCCATAATACCGGTAATTATTTTCTTAACAACGAACAAAGACTTTATGATTTTAATTTTTTTAATGTCGATGAAGTCGCTAATCTTCAAATAGTACCCCCCATCAAGACTGAGCTTGAAAATATACTACACGGTTACAAAAATTATATTTACCATGGGAAAAAATGGGTAAAACAGTAAAGTCGGTTGAAGTCCGCACAAAGGATAAAACTTATAAAATTTTCATCGGCGATTTGATTTTACATCAGATTATAAAAACGAGAAAAGAAATATCAGCTGACAGATTCGCATTAATTGTAAGTGCGAGGATCATGGAGTTGTACAGCGATAACATTAAAGAAATATTCAGGGGGGTAAAGAACGTTGAAGTTTTTAAAATGCATGACGGGGAGAAGAATAAGATTTATAAGTATGCGGAAAGATTTTTAGATGATATGTTGAAGAGCGGATTTACCAGGAGATCAGTTGTTATCGGAATCGGCGGGGGAGTGGTCGGGGATTTTGCAGGTTTCATAGCTTCCGTTTATATGCGCGGCATTCCAATAATACATATACCCACGACATTGCTCGCTATGGTGGATTCAAGTATAGGCGGGAAGACTGCCGTGAACTTATCTGCAGGTAAAAACATTGCCGGGTCATTTCATCAGCCACACATGGTTATTTCTGATGTTAATTTTATACGAACATTGCCTGAAAATGAGTTGAAAAATGGACTTTCAGAGGTCTTAAAACACGCATTGATAGGTGAGGAGAAACTATTAAAAATTCTTGATAAAAATGACTTGAAATCAATTAAAATTTCAGATATTATTCAAAAAATTATATTTTTATCTGTTCTATTTAAAAGCCGAATCGTTGAAAAAGACGAAGATGAGAAAGGGATTCGAGCAATATTAAATTTTGGTCATACAGTGGGTCATGCTATTGAATCGATGTCCGGATATAAGGGAATTTCACATGGAGAGGCTGTCGCAATAGGTCTTAAAATCGAGACGGAAATTTCGAGGCGAATCGGATGGCTTGATAACGGGGAAGTCAGCTATGTAAATGAGTTGATTTCACATTATAATCTGATTAATAAAACGAATAAATTTAATGCTGAAAAAATTGTTGAACATATGAAATTTGATAAAAAAAATATCGGCGGTAAATTTAAATTTGTTCTTTTAAAGGGTTTGCATAATCCGGTTTATAATCAGGAAGTGGATTTTAAATTGGTAATGGATGCTGTTAGATGTATCAATAGTTAATTGTAGCTTCGATACGGAGAAAAACATGAAAAAAGTGAAACTTGGAATTATCGGTGTAGGACATATGGGACAGTACCATGTCAGTGTAGCGGTAGCGTTAAAAGATAAAATTTCTTTAATTGGTATATATGATATAGATTTTGGAAAATCTAAAGAAATTGCAAATAAATATAAAATTAATTATTTCAATAATGTTGAAGATTTAATGGATAATGTTGAGGCAGTTATTATTGCTGTACCAACATTTCTGCATTATAAATACGCGTCTCTGGCATTGGATAGAAATATTCATGTACTGGTGGAAAAACCGGCAACCGAGAGGATAGAACAGGCCAGGAAGCTCGCGAAAAAAGCAAAGAAGAAAGACCTTATCTTTCAGGTAGGCCATGTGGAGAGGTTCAACGGTGCAGTTCAGGAATTGTATAAAATAGTGACTAATCCAATTATCATTGAATCACGAAGACTATCGCCTTTTACTGACAGGGTAAAAGATGTGGGTGTTGTGCTGGATTTAATGATACACGATATTGACATTGTTACCAATATCGTTAATTCCCCGGTTATCTCTGTTAAGGCCTCAGGCGGATCAATATTTTCCGATTATGAAGATTATGCTACAGCAATACTTCAGTTTGAGAACGGCTGTATCTCAACTATAACCGCATCAAGAATTACGCAGAGAAAAATACGGACTTTATCGATCAGTCAGGAAAAATCCTATATTTTTCTGGATTATTCTACTCAGGATATCCACATTCATCGCCAGGCGTCGCAGGCATATTTATTAACGAAGGAAGAGATAAAATATAGCCAGGAATCATTTGTTGAAGAATTATTTGTTCATAAAGAGAATCCACTAAAACATGAACAAGAGCATTTCTATAATTGTATAAATAACAGGATTATGCCATATTTTTCTAATGAGGCCGATATTCGCAGTCTGGAAGTTACCCTTGAGATTGAAAATATCATCAGGAGCCAGTTGCAGAAAGAGAAACGTATGGCTGCAAATTAAATAATAGGCAGCAATTATTCTGTTGTTCGTTTTGCACGGCAGAGTAGATAGACTTGATGTAAAATTGTCATTTTAGAGAATTTTATGGCTATAAATCTCTTAATTGTTGCGGGCTTTCTACTTTCGGTCGAAATGATACAAGGGATTTGTAAAAAGTCTGACATATGAATGCATTATTCATTTTGTATATTACCCCGATAGATATTGGTGAAAACCTGATATTCACGTCTATTTTTCAGTAATACTAAAATAATAAAGGATAAATCAATTGAATACCGATATCAGTTATTCTATTACTGAATATGAAGGTATAAAAATTATCAAACTTACCGGTAATTTATCGAATTCTTCCAGGCTTGAGTTTGATAGACTGATAAACGGGCTTACACTAAAATACAATGTTATACTTAACATGAAGGATATAAGTGTAATAACTTCGGGAGGACTTACTTCTTTGGTTAAAGTCTCAGCAGAAGCGCGTAGAAGAAAGAAACGTGTGATGATTATGGGGATGAGAGAGGGTTTGATGAAGATGCTGGAGGTGATGGATGTTCTTCAACATTTTACAATAATTGAAAATATAGAAGAGGGTGTTTCAAGGGTCTAGTATCTAAAAAGTGTGGAAGGGAATTGCCATAACCGCATAGATCTTACCCTATGCCTTTTAAATACTGGTGAATATCCGGTTTGCCGTTATAAATATTTCTGGAAATAAGGACTTCAGTGTTAAAATGTTTATAGATTTTCTGAGCATCAATCATTTCAGGATTTATTTCGGAGTCAATAGTTCCTTTTTCCATTATTACAATTCTATCTGCTGTTTGCAGTAAAAAGTTCAGGTCATTACTGGCAATTATTACTAATTTATCCCCATTGATTGAATATTTTAATACCGCCTTTTGCACCAAAGAAATTGATTCCAGATCTAAGTTGCCGGTCGGATTGTCGAGAAGCAACACTTCGGCATTTTTGATAAATGGAAATGCAAGAATGACTTTTTTAAATATTCCGTCGGAGAGTGTAAGGACTTTTTTGTCTCTGTACTCGTTTAATTTGAATAATTTCAAATAATCCTCTGTTATCTGGTGGTCAAAATCAGTGAACGGGCTTAAGAATTTTTTAAATAATTTTCTTGATTGCATTAGATAATCAGATACAGTATCATCAATGATATCATATGAGTTGTTACTGAAGGAAAAAGCAATGTGGTTACGTTTGTTTTTATTTGACAATAATTTAACAGAATTGTTGTTTAAAAGAATGTCGCCTTCATAATCTTTGAATATCCCGGCTATTGCTTTTAACAGCGAGGTTTTGCCGGATCCTGATTTTCCGATAATACCGATTATTTCACTTTTATTAAACACAGCATTGATGTTTTTTAAGATTTCTATGTTATTTTTTTTATAAGATAAAATATCAATTTTAATCATGTTACTTTTTATAATGCTAATTATCGGCTGTGGAGTCTAAAATAACATCTTCTTCTTTTCCATTTTCCGATCGCTCTTGCATGATATCAGGTTTTTCGTCTTTAAGCGTTTCCTCTTTTAGCTTTTGCTCTTCGAATAATCTTTTTTCTTCTTCAGCGGCCTTTTTCAGTTCTTCTTCTTTTTTGAGTTTTTCATTTTCGATCTCTGCAGCGATCATTTTAATTGCATTTTCCGATCTGGCTTTTTCTAAAAAGCCATTTTGATCCAATAAACCCGCTAATATATCTTTGGATTTGCTAACAATGCCTGTTTTTGCGTAAGAAATACATAGTAAAAATTTATCATCGTTATTGAGCGAAAGTTTTTCAAAGTATTCTATTGCTTTTTCATGCTTGCCTGTATAATGATAACTTCTTGCAGAAATCAGGTCTATATCATATGTTTTTTGAGATTCGGGCAAAAACTCAAAAATTTTATTTGCCTCTTCATATTTTTTATTATCATAAAAATTTTTTAAAAGCAGAGTAAAGGCTTTTAAATATTTCTGCGGAACAGATTCTTTTGAGGAATAATATTTATTAAATAAAAGGTTAAAATATTGTACATATTTGAAGTCGTCTGTTTTATAGTATAAACTACCCAATTGAAAAAGTATTTCAGGATTATTCTTATTTAATTCTCTTGCCTTTAGCAGAACAGGAATAGCCTGATCAAAATTATTCCCTTTTATGTAAATTGCTGAAAGCATTAATAATGGTTCAATTGCTTTTTTATTCATATCTGAAGCAATTAGATATTTTTCCTGCGCCTTATCCGGATATCCTGATTCATAATACGATGTACCTGTTTTAAGCATCACAGAGTATTTTGTTTTACTGTCAAGAAAGCCATAATCTATGGCTTTCTCCAAATGCTCTATTGAATTTCCATACGATTGATTCTTGAAATAAATATCCCCAAGCAGTAAATGGACATCACCATAAAATGGTATTTTTTCAATGATGTCATTAAAATAACTAATAGCCTGGCTGGTGCTGTTTTCGTTGAAAAGGATTAAACCAATTTCGAATTTCGGAGCTAAAAAATATGAATCAATCCGAAGAGCCTCATAAAAGGCTTCTTTTGCTTTATCCTGAACATTTTTTTTCTTATAATCCAGGCCGTTATTATAGAGCAATTTAGCTTCATCATTGTCGGTCCATAGAAATTTATTTATCAAAGATTCGACCTTTTTTTTTGCACCTTCATCTTTCATGGCATCCCAGAGTTCCCTGCATGCTATTACCATTTCATTATATTTACCTTTTTGCTCCTCGATTACTATCAGATTCCAGTATGCCAGTTTCCTGTATTTTGCTATAATGATTTTATTTACTGATAATTTGTAATATTCTTCTGCTTTGTCGAAATTACCTTCATTTTTTTCTATTTCTCCAAGAAAGTAATAAGAGTTTCCATTGTCACTCGCTTCGGTACTTTTTAAAAACATTTCTTTTGCTTTCTCATAGTTTTTTGAACTGAAGTACTTTATTCCATCTTCATAGTATCCCGGATAGGCCTTATCGGTTATTAAGAGAAATAATAAAATAATTATAATGTTTTTAAATTTCATAATGAATTTTTAAAATCCTTAATGTTAATTGGAGTTTTTTTTAAAAAATAATTCCGATAAGAAAGATAAATATATACTTGTGAAATGCAATATTAATTTTTTATTTACATAAAATATACTGCTGCTATTATAAATTTTCTTTTCAATTTTTTGGAAAAAACAATACTTTTTTTAATATTGAAAAGAGTATTGTTGATTGATGAAATTTTTCGGTTTTCCCTCACAGAGATAAATATTGAAAATTTATATCTATACTATAATTATACTGTTAGTATTTCAGTTTTCCTATGTCAGGTCTGAGCCTTTACATGAGCAGAGAGGAAATGATCTGTTTATCGGAGGGGAATCCGGCATAGCCCCCGGGGATGGTGTCGTATTTTCCGGGGCAGATGAAGGTGAATATATTAAGCTTGCCGATTCCGGAGAGGATATGCTCATCCTGACCGGAAATGTAAAGATGGAATTTGACGGCAAAGCAGTGTATGCGCGTAAAATCGTTTATAACAGGAATACCGGCGATGTAAATCTAACAGGCGATCTTTTTTTTGATGATGGCAAAAACATGATACATGCGAGTAAAGGTATATTTAACGTAAAGGATCATGCGGGTGTTCTTTATGATGCAAAGTCAGTCGGGAAGCCGATATTTTTCCATACAAAAAAAATACGCATTATAAATAAAAATACTTATATCACAGATAATACCGAATTATCCACGTGTGATTTGGAAAGGCCTCATTATCACTTTTCAGTAAATAAAGTAACGATCTATCGCGATAAAAGAGCAATTGCCTATAACGCGATTTATAAGGTAGGAGATGTTCCGCTTTTTTATTTGCCTGTTATAGCTCATTCAGATGACGGAATCGGTATTATTACTCAATTCGGCCAGGGGGGCAGAAGGGGGGCTTTCATGCAAAATACCGTAAAATATACATCGGAAAGCGGAGATAAATGGAAATATAAATTTGATATTTATGATAAACTCGGATATTACGGTGGAGTTGAGTATAAGAGCAATAGCAGCGATTCTGCTACTCATATATATTTTGCAGGCACAAAATACCAATATGCGGAGCCATCAGGAAGCAAATGGGTTAATAAACCATTGCCTGAGGGAGAAAATGATAATTGGTACAAGGTGTTATTGAATAATGATTATGTCTTTAACAGAAGGAATAATTCAAACTCCTACAGTTCAATTAAATTTGAATGGATGAATAACTGGGAGTTTGAGAGATATTATGATGCAAGACGTGAACCTGCGGAGTCTTTCATGATGTTTGGTTTTTCACCGCCGGACATTCCTCAGAAAGAATATCTCAACTGGAATTACACGATTGGAGACCGCGGACCAAACCATGATATTTCTTTTCAGCTTGCGAGGAGGTGGTACTGGGATCGCAGTAAGCCGCTGGATGAGATCGATAATTATTCAACAATGGGAAGATATGTTCCGTATGTAGATCAATTCCCTGTTTTTAAATTTATATATAATGATTCATTTTATCTTTTTAATAATAATGCCGGTGGAAGTAATAAACATAAGATTAATTGGTATTGTAATTTTAATGGTGATTCATATAAGGAATACAGTCAGGGAGATTATTACAGCACAACGTACAGGCCTTCCGGTTATCTGTTGATAAACACGGATTTTATCTTTCTTAAATATTTTACGTATACTCCCGGAATCCAGAATGGTTTTGTTGCGCGGTGGGTAAAAGGGCCGTTCAATAATGATGAAACCGCAAAAGAATCCGCCCGCATGGCAGCAGAAAAAAACAGTTATGAATATGTTGAGGTTTCAAATACATTAAAATTCGGTCTTCCAAAGTATTATTTAAAGGCAGCACACCATTGCAGAAGATCTTATCTTGAGAAGGAGACAGTTGAACCGTTTATTCACGAAAGACAAAATAATATAATTGGCGGAATTTTTTTACTGCCTCTTGATGAGACTAAAATGTCGGTAACAACAAGTTATGATGCCAGAAAAAAATATCCTTTTGAAGATGAGAGATTAAAGGATATCGCAGTCAGCGGTAGAATCTTTTTGGATTTTAATAAGTTTTTTTATGATTCGGGTTCTGTTTCCAACAGAAAGGCCGGATTATTCTACTCCGGCATTGAAGCGATAAATAATTATTTGTATATTACAAAGGATAAGAAATCCGGCTATAATACTTTTGATTTAAAATTTACGACTGGAAATTTTTGTCTGCCTGGTATTGAACGCGTTAAAAATTTTGAGATCGGATACAATTTTTTCCATGATTATAGATTTCCATTCAGGGATACAATGTCTTTTAAATGGTCTTTATCGATAGATATTTTAAAATTATGGCGTTTGGAAATCGGAAGCGGGTCTCAGGCTGACAGGTCATATTTATTATATGATAATAATGGAGAAAAATTCTTTGACGATTTGAAAAAATCATTGTATTTTTATGACAGGGACAGGTCGGACGACGCGGTATTTACTTTAAGAAATTTTTATTTAAATATATTACATGACCTTCATTGCTGGGAAATAGGCTTTTTTTATAATTTACAGAGAAAAACTGAAAACTGGGGCCCTGAGAGTAGAGACAGGCTGATGTATTACGAACATTTATTTTTTATTGCCCTGACTTTAAAAGCATTTGAACTTGAAGGAACGCAAAAGGCTCAGGTATATCCGCTTCGGCAAAGACAGGAAAGTCAACATTGATATTTTATCTCTATATAAATTATTTTTAAAATTATTTGACAAAAAATCATATGAATTTTTAATTTACAGCACATTCCGCCGGATTGATTCACTGCTGTTTTCGCGGATAAATTTGTTAAATGCTTTGTGCACATAAAATTTCGAAGGGAGAGAAATTATGAATGACATATTTGGAATTAATTCTAACGAGAGATTTTATGATGACAATATTAATGATGATGAAATGCTTGACGGTGCGAATGATTATTATGATGAGATAGACCATGACGAAGAAAAAGAGGATGATGAAGAAAAAGAATTGTCTGATGAAGAAGGTGAAGAGACAAGATATCATTTAAGTTTCGCGTGTGATGATTGCGATTACAGATGGGATGACATAATAGTAGGCAATAAGGAAAAGATAGAAAGAGAAGAATTTGACCTGGCATGTCCCATGTGCGGTTCCACCGCAATAACCCAGATATGAGTGAAAGAGACATCAGGATACGAGGAGCGCGCGAGCATAATTTAAAAAATATTTCAATCGATATCCCCAGAGACAAGTTAGTTGTAATAACGGGCCTTTCAGGTTCCGGAAAATCCTCATTAGCGTTTGATACCATATACGCAGAAGGCCAGCGCAGATACGTTGAGTCTCTGTCGTCATATGCCAGACAATTTTTAGGCATGATAGAAAAACCTGACGTCGAATTTATAGACGGCCTGTCCCCGGCAATTTCTATTGAACAGAAAACCACTCACCGCAATCCAAGATCAACAGTTGGTACTGTAACAGAAATCTATGATTATTTCAGGCTGCTTTATGCGCGTATCGGAGAGCCCTATTGTTATAAATGCGGAAAAAAAATTTCTTCGCAGTCTGTCGATCAGATTGTTGAGTCTGTTTTAACATATCCTGCAGGATCTAAAATGCAGATCCTGGCACCTGTCGTCCGCGGGAGAAAAGGCGAACATGAAGAAAAGTTAGAATCAGCCAGAAAGAACGGTTTTGCGAGAGTCAGGATTGACGGCGAGTTAAAAAATTTAGATGAAACCTTTAAGCTTTCTAAAACAAAAAAGCATAACATAGAGATAGTCGTAGACAGAATAGTATTAAAAAACGGGATAAGGCCAAGGCTTGCTGACTCCATTGAAACTGCAATGGAAATTTCCGATGGCCTGATAATTATACTTACTGATTCTGAAGAAAAACTTATCTCAACAAAGCTTTCATGCCCCGATTGCGGGATTTCGATACCTGAACTCACGCCGAGAATGTTTTCCTTTAACAGCCCCTACGGCGCATGCCCCAAGTGCAGCGGACTCGGATTTATTATGCAGTTTGATCCAGCTCTTTTAATTGCCGATCCGGATAAATCCCTTTACGAGGGCGCAATTGAAGCATGGGGAAAGACCACGAGCTACTGGTATCAGGAGCAGATCAGGGCGCTTGAGCATAGTTTCGGATTCAACGCGCATGAACCATGGAAAAAACTTCCTCAAAAGATCAAGGACATTATAATGCATGGATCCGGGGACGTGAAAATGAATTATAAGGTCAGGAGAAACAGCGATGAGTATAATTTTCATCGCTCATTTGAAGGCGTAATTCCCAATCTTGAAAGGAGATATAAAGAAACAAAGTCGGAATATATGCGCGAATGGATGGAAGGTTTTATGATGAATCATGACTGCGATGCCTGCGGCGGCCTCCGGCTCAGGCCGGAAAGCCTTTCCGTTAAGGTTGCCGGCATTACAATCGGAGAAATGACTTCGTTTTCCATAAAAGACAGCGTAAATTTTTTTACAGATATTAAACTGAATGAGGTTCAGCAGAAAATTGCCCATCAGGTAATTAATGAGATAAAAACGAGACTCAAATTTCTTAAGGATGTTGGAATAGATTATTTGACACTCAACAGGGCAGCAGGCACCCTTTCAGGAGGAGAGGCGCAGAGAATACGGCTGGCCACACAAATAGGATCAAGCCTTATGGGCGTTTTGTACATACTCGATGAACCAAGCATCGGCCTGCATCAGCGTGACAACAAAAGGCTCTTGGATACATTAAAGCATTTGAGGGATATAGGGAATACTGTAATCGTCGTAGAACATGACGAAGAGACTATCAGAGAATCGGACTATGTCATTGATCTTGGGCCGGGTGCAGGCCTGGATGGCGGGTATCTTGTAGCAAAGGGAACTGCCGAAGAAATTGCACAGAATGAAAAATCGCTTACAGGCCAGTATCTTTCCGGGAAGCTCTATATCCCTGTCCCTGATAAGAGAAGAAGTGCTGCTGGATTTATCGAAATTATCGGAGCAAGCGAGAACAATTTAAAGAATATAGATGTTAAATTTCCGCTTGGCGTATTTACATGCGTAACAGGCGTATCGGGTTCCGGAAAATCCACGCTTATAATTGAAATACTTTATAAGGCTTTATCCGCGCTTCTTATGAGGGCTAAGAGCTATCCCGGAAAATTTAAAAAGATCCACGGCATAGAAAATATTGATAAAGTAATAGATATCGATCAATCGCCGATCGGCAGAACTCCCAGGTCAAATCCGGCGACATATACCGGTCTTTTCACCCCTATACGGGATCTGTTTTCCAGACTTCCGGAGTCAAAGATCAGAGGGTATAATCCCGGGAGATTTTCATTCAATGTGGCAGGGGGCAGATGTGAGTCCTGCCAGGGGGACGGAGTAAAAAAGATCGAGATGCATTTTTTATCGGATGTATATATTACTTGCGAGGTATGCAAAGGCAGAAGATATAATCATGAGACTCTTGATGTCCGTTATAAAGGAAAAAATATTTATGAAATTCTGGAGATGAGCGTTAAAGAAGCTCTCGAATTTTTTGAAAACATACCGGCTGTTTCCTCAAAACTTGAAGTGCTTAACAGGGTAGGCCTGGGTTATATTAAACTTGGTCAGCCCGCGACTACTCTTTCGGGAGGTGAAGCACAGAGGGTAAAACTGTCCACTGAGCTTGCGAAACGGTCAACCGGGAAAACGGTCTACATACTGGATGAGCCTACTACAGGCCTTCATTTTGCTGATATTAAAAAGCTGCTTGATATTTTAAATTCACTGGTAGAAAAAGGTAATACTGTCATTGTAATTGAACATAATCTGGATGTGATCAAGACAGCTGACTGGATAATAGACTTAGGTCCGGACGGCGGCAGTGACGGAGGCCTGGTAATAGCTGAAGGTGCTCCTGAAAATATTGCTAAAGTAAAAAGCTCTTATACAGGACAATATATAAAAAAGGTATTGAATTCTTAGTGCGCTTGATTTCCCTTTTGAGGTCTATTATTTAGGCAAATTTACTATGCTGAATAAAAAAAATGCGATTAAACACCTTGCTTTTATCATCTTAATACTTTTATTTTCCGGTATTCATATTGAAAAATCCTTTTCCGAATCAAAAGAAGTAGCCTCGTTTGGAACAGCAAAAAATCATTTTAAGAAAGGTTTTATTTTTTTTAACCGCATGCAGTATCTTTCTGCAGTGGAATTTTTTAGAAAAGCTGTTTCCGTATACCCGGAATATTATACAGCAAGGGAATATCTGGCAAGGTCATATAAACTGGCAGGCTTTTTTGATGAAGCAATAAAGGAATGGGAAATTATTGCGAACATGTCTTCCAATAATGTGCCGATAATTAATAAGCTGGACGCCATAAGGTACAGGATGTCCGCGGAAGTTCGCGGAAAGGTTTTTATCGGTTCCAGGGAGTTTGTTTTTTCCGAAGCTTATAATGCATTAAATATGGGAAGATACAGATTCCCCAAACCGATAGATATGGCTGTTGATACGGAAAAGAATATATACATTACATCGTTTTATTCAGGCAAGCTCGTAAAAATAAGCCCAAACGGAGATGGTCTGGAAATTTTCGACCAGGGTACAGAGGGGAGATTTTACGGAGTTGACTGTGGAAAAGACAGGATTTGTGTATCAGATTTTAAATCTAATAAAGTGCATATTCTGGATGAAGATCTTAATTTAATAAAATCATTCGGATCATCCGGCAGCAGTGCAGGTGAGTTTCATGGTCCAAAGGGTGTTAAATATGATGAATATGGTAATATCTATATAGTAGATTCCGGAAATCACAGAATACAAAAGTTCGATAAGGACGGCAATTCTGTTTTAAAGTTCGGAGAGCAGGGTGAATATGAAGGTCAGCTGGATAATCCTTCGAATGTTTTTATTGATAATAATATTATTTATGTATCCGATACAGGGAATAAACGGATTGCCTGTTTTGATGAATCCGGGAATTTTATTAAAAATATTTTTATCAGGGAAGTTGAACGCCCGAGAGGAATCAGCATATATGAAAAAAATCTTATTATATCGGATGAAAAAAATGGACTGGTGTTTTACTCGCTGGATAATGGTTCTTCTTCCAGTTTTAGTTCATGGGATAATGCGAAAAGGAGTTTTTCCAAACTTGTTTCTGCACACACCGATAGAGACGGGATACTATATTGCCTTGATCATAATTATGAGAATGTTTTTGTTTTTTCGCCACTGCGGGCTGTTTATTCAAACCTTGACATAGAAATAACCTCCGTCGATGTAAATAAATATCCGGTTGTGGCATATTACTTAAATGTACGAACCCGCGGCGGAAATCCGGTATATAATCTGGAAGCAAAAAATTTTAAAATAATTGAAGATAACGCAACTGCCAGTAATCTTTCTGTGGGATATTTGAAAAATCAGATTCCTTCTGTTTCAGCTGTTCTTTGCGTGGACAGATCAAGCAGCAGCATGGGCTATCATAATGATATTCCATGGATAGCTGATTTTATTTTAAAAAAGATGAAGAAAAACGATGCAATTCAATTGCTGAACTTTAATAAGGACGCATGGGTGGCTAGTGATTTTGATTGGAGCAGGTTGAAGACACTTAAAGCTCTGCGTAAAAGAGAATATTCTGGTGAAAAGGCTATAGATAAAGTTTTGTACAATGCAGTGAGTAATCTCCTTCCGAAATTAAACAGGCGGGGCATAGTTTATATTTCAGACGGCAGCGTGGCTGATAATTCTTTCGAGAGATATACGCCTGAAATAATAATCGAGTATGCAAAAAGTCACTTTGTACCAATTTTTATAGTTGTTATAAAAGAGAAACATCCTACCCTTAAACGAATCGCAGAAGAAACAGGGGGCGGCATTTTTAAAGCGAATGAACTGGACGGATTAAGAAGCATATACAATAAGATTAAAGATTCCGAAGAGTATAGATATGTTGTAACATATTCAACATACAAGAAACCGGCAATTAAAGACTGGTGGTCGGATATAAAGATTGAGGTTAACTATAAAGGCAATCGCGGAGTTGAGTGGGGTGGATACTTCGTACCGTGAGAGTCTTTCTGCAGATTAGTCCTTTTATCCTTGGATAATGATTTCCTTTGTCCAGCGGATCGACTTTTTAAGCTGAACATCGCCTCCGGCATTATGGTCGTCTTCCGGATATACTTCCATGGTTTTTTCGCATCGAAAGTGATTAAACAGAGCGAACACACATTCGGGCGGAGAAATAGCATCCTTTAAACCGACAGCAGCAAGTATTGGAATGTTTATCCTGTCGGAAAAATTAATTGCATCAAAATATGAAAGGTTTTTTTTAATTGCTTTCTTTTTGCTTTGATTGTTCGAAATAAATGAATTAATTTCGTATGTTGCGTCACTCCTGGAAATATTCTGACTAAGCTCGAGATAACAGAAAGAGGGCGCATTCAGCACAACTGATTTGATCCTGTCCGAGTAAGCGGCTGCAAAGACAGCTGCGGCGGCGCCTAACCCTTTACCGATAATGCCTATCCCGCTGCAGTTCACTTTGCCTGACAGTCTTAAGCAGTCAATTGACCTGATTACATCAAGATAAATATTTTTTACATAATAATTATTTGAATTGAGAATATTGTCTGTTAAAAACCCGGGCAATTTTCTTACATCTTTATCATTTGACGTATTATTATCCTGTTTTTTATTGAAAAAATTGTGACCCCGAAGCTGTAGAAAGAAAAAAGCCAGTTCCTGATCTATAAGATCATCATTGGATTCAAACGGCTGATTATAATCATGAATTAAAATAACCGCCTTCGGTTTTTTTAAATTTTGCGGCAGATATAAGTCGCCTTTCACTTTGTATTTTCCGGCTCCGTTAAATACCGCATGGTATATTTCAAATTTATTTGATTGCTGTTCTTCTTTCTTATCGATTACAGGATCCATTGGAATTTTTTTTAATTCTTCAAATGATCTGTCCCAGAAAAGATCAAAGTCTTTTTCTTTGTCCATAGGAGGAAGATTGAGGAAAAATCTGTCGAAGTCGTTTATCACGTTTTTTATTTACAAATTTATTATGGAGTATAACAGATAATAATTTTTTTGAAGAATAAAATTAATGATTATAATTATTATTAAAATAATCATTAATAATAAAAATAGAAACAATAGAAAAGACAACGGACGTAAAATAATTTTTTTTATAATTTGGGAATTGGGAAGCTCATTCTTTTTATAGAATATAATTTTTTTCGTTAAAAAATATGCCATTGATGCAAGTATTGTAATCACAAATAGATTTTTCACAACAGATGTGAAGATTGCTTTCTGGCTGACTGAAAAGAGCGCTATCGGAAATATCAGTATATTCATTATGATTAGGGAAGAAATCAAGGCGATAAAAATAAAAATAAAAATTGAGCCCGATTCTTTTAGCCTGTTAATTAATCCACTTTTTTCATAAATATTATTCATCGTTATACGTTAAGAAGGCCGGTTTTAGTCATTACCTGAGTCATCCCTGGCTTCTTCTTTTTTCTCATCTTCGTTTTTTAAATTATACTTACTGTCCTGTTCAATTTTTGTTTTATCTTTATTAACCGATTCCACGTCAACACCTAATTCTTTTAGAGCATCTTTGGCAGCGCTCTGAACCTTCGGGCTTGGATCATAATTCATCTTATATTTCAGTATGTCAATCGTTCTTTTGTCGTTTATCCCTTTAACAAGTGAAACCGCCTTAAGCCTTACTACGGCATTGTCGCTCCTCAACATGTTTAAAAACAACGGAAATGCATTTTCATATCCCAACTTTGCGAGAGCTGATACACAATAGATATATAAATTATTATATTTTTTCTTTTTATTAAATGAATACGAATCTATTGTTTTTACTACTTTTTCAATATCCGGTATTGCCTCCGTTATCTGAAGATTACCAAGAGAGTTCGCGGCAAATGCTCTAATCTGTTCGTTTTCGTCTTCGTCTTTAAGCAGTTCGAGAAGCGTATCTTTCGGTTCTTTTGATTCGATTTTTCCGAGAAATAAAACAAACAACTCACGTATTATTTGATGAGTCTTTGTGCTTTTAATAGATTCTGAAGCAAAACCTGATAGTTCTGTGGCTTTAAATTCGCCAAGGGTATCAATAAGTGCTTCAATAAAATTGGTGGTGTTTTCCAGTTTTTGTTCTTTTATTTTTGTGATTAAATTCGCTTTTGTTGAGATATCGCCTATTCTTTTTATTGCGTATACGGCAGCTACTTTTACATCGTCAGTTTCATCATCAAGGGAGGTTATCAAAACAGGTATGGCTTCTTTTGTTTTTATTTCGCCTGACACAGTAATGGCTTTAACTTTTACTTCAAGCTCGACTTCATTCTGTATTACCTCAATGAGTTTTTCCCCGAGGTTCTTTTTTAAATTTTTATCTTTTATTGTCAGGATCTGATTAATAGCGCTTTTCCTGTCCTTATGGGTTCCGCTTTCAATTGTAGTAATTATCCATTCAGCTTTTTTCTTTTCTGCTGCGTATTCTTTATTTATGGTAGCTTCCGGTTTTGTATCAGTTTTTTTATCTTTTGAAGTTTTCTGTATCTCTGCTTTGTCGGTTTTATCGATTTTCTTTTTGTTGTTTCTTGTTTTGATATCATTATCTTTCAGATCAGTATTTTCTGCTTCATTTTTGCTATTACTCTTTTGATCATTATTCATCGCGGCAATAGAAGCGTTTAATTGATTTAATTTTATATTCAGTTCGATTAGTTGACTATTTTTGCTGATATCCGGTTGGGCTGTTTCTGCATGAATTATTTGTATGGCACAAATATAACAAAGCAGGAATAAAAGCAGATTTAAACACATAAGTAAGAATATCTTAATAAATTTTTCATTTTTATTAAAAATACGTGGGAGACGGTCATTTATATTTCTTATTGCCATTTTGATGTTTTTCTCTATTTAATGTAGTAAACAGTTAACTTATATTTTAATTATCGGATTTATTGGGAATAGATAAAATATGTAGGTGTAAAAAAAGAATTAAGAACAGATATTTTTCATAATATCTAATTTTTTTGTTGAAATAATTAAGGAAAATGATAAATAAAATACCGAAAGTATAATTATTAGACAGCTCGATTAAATATTATGAAGCTGAATTAAAAATAAAAGTATTTTTTACAGCAGGTTAATTTTTACTGTTTGCTAATTCAGTGGAAATAAACGGGTGAAAACAATGAATTATAGTAAATCTTTTTTTTATTCTAAAATATTTGTGCTAAATTTTCTGCTTGTTTTGGTTTCTTTTTCGTGCAGACTTGAAGTCCCGGTAAAAGAAATGGCTGCCGCTAAGTCAGAGATCACAAGAGCTGTTGAAGTTAAGTCGGAAAAGTATGCTCCCGAAGACTTAAAAAAGGCTAAGGACGAACTTATAAAAAGTCATGATGCTATGAAAGCCGAAGATATTAAAGCTGCGAAGAAATCCGCAGAGGACTCTTTGAAAAATTCCAAGGAAGCTATTGCTAAATCACTGCCTTTACTGGCGGATGATAATTTAAAAGATGCAAGGAATATTTACGAAGAAGCTGACATGGCTTTTGCAGAAAAATACGCATCCGAGGAATTTTCGCTTGCTGGCGCAAAGATTGAAGAAGCCGAGGCATTGTTTTCCGAAAAAGAATACTGGGAGTCATATCTGAAATCGGGCGAGGCAATAATTCATGCTTCTGATGCGAAAGATAAGGCACTTTCGAATATTTCGGCCCTGGAGGACAGAATAAAGAGCATTGAAGAGGAAGTGCAAAATCTCGAATCAATGGGCTTACAGGAGTATGCGCCTGATGAGATGAAGGCAATCGATACCGCTCTTACTGATGCAGGGGATTGTCTGGGAAAGAAAAATGTAAAGGACGCATCAGATAAGATTGCGGAAGCCGAGGTCGCCTTAGAAGACGCAAGCTTAAAAACATGGAAGGGATTTGCCGCGGCAAAAATCAAAGCTGCGGAAGATGCAAAACAAAAATTGGAGTCGTCGCCTTCAAAGCAATTCTATACCGATGATCTGCAGAAAGCAGGAGATCTTATCGAAGAAAGTAAAGGTCTCTATGATAAAGATGCATATATGGAATCCAATTCCAAATCAGAAGAGGCTCTTGAAGTTCTGAACTCGATTGCCATCGCGATGGAAAAAAAGACAGAAGAGGGCAGGATAGACGAAGTAATTAAAGACAGTGATGGAAAAACGGCAGCTGCATCGGAATATATAGTAAAATATAATCCAAAAAACAGGGACTGCCTGTGGCGAATAGCAATGTATGTATATAAAGATGCGAGGTTATGGCCGATCATTTATGTTGCTAATAAAGATCAGATAAAGGACCCGGATTTAATTTTTCCCGGGCAAAAATTGATAGTCCCGGCCGTACCTGCGAATATAGACAACCTTAGAGATAATGTAGGGATAAAAGAGGAAAAGTCCGAAGAACAAGCGGAAGTTAAGACAGAATATGATTCAGATGAAGAATCGGGAAATGAAAGTGAATCAGATGGATCAGAATGAGTAAATTTCTGCTGCGGATAATACTGTGAAAAAATTTATCGCGAGAGAATAATATTTTAAAGTAAAAAGATATTGGAAAAATTTTTAAAGCTTATTTTATTTGCTGCCTGCTGTATATTTCCTTCCGCTTTAACGGCAAGAGATATTAATCTTGATGAGATTTATATAAAAAAAACATCTGCATTCCATAAAAAACTGGCATTAGAAAAACTGGAAACATATCAAATAGTCGATGCTGTTTTTGTCGACAGGGATGTTATTTTTGCCGTCTGGATAACGGGTAATGAACTTATATATATAAAAGAGAGCGATTCGTTAAGGACTAACTATATTTATAAATTCAGATTAAGAGACAGGAAAATTGTCGAGCTATGCAAAGTGAACGGTGTCATTACCATCGCGCGGGTTACGCATAGCGGGAGATATCTTGTTACAAAAAGATTAACGCAGGGGAATGGCATCATTCCGCGCGGCGAAACCGTGGTTGTGGATTTAACATCAGGAAAATTAAAGACACTATCATCAGCTTATGCTTTTCTTGATTTTACAGTTCCATGTGAAGGAAGTTCAATTATCATGGAAAAAGGCAATGGAATTGTGGAATTATCCTTGGAAACAAACATTCAAAGGTCATTAATAGGGAAAAATAAATATAAGGATATTATTATTTCTTCCACTCCTTCCATGGGTTACCTTTCCCCTGATAAACAAAAGATATTATTATTAAATGGAAGCGGCGGAAATTACAAGGCAAAGATATCCGGTTATGGCAGTAATCAGATACCAGTTAAGGGTATAAGTTCGTCTTCAGAAATCTTCTGGCTTGATAATTTTACATTTGTGTATAGAACAGGTTATGCTGGTAATTTTGCTGTTGTACTGCGCACAATAAGAGACAATAAGACGACAACCCTTTTAAGAAGTTCCTATAATACAAATATTAATTATTCCATACATTCCGGAATTATTTCTTTTTTAAAAGAGCAGATTATATTTTATTATAAGAGATCCGAAAATAATATTTTAAATACCGGCCTTGAAGGAGAGGATGTTTCTTTCGCGCCAAATGGAAGTTTTATTTCTATTTTATATAAGAAGCTGTTTATTGTTAAGTCCGGCATTTTGCAAAAAAGACATATAGAACTTAAAAGGTCATGGAAATCAATTTTTCAAATGTATAAAGCCGTCTATAATAAAAAAGATGAATTTGAAAATGAACATTCGCAGTTATTTATCGGCCGGAAGGTAGAACTTTATGGTAAATTGTGCGGTTTTTAGTAAAATATATATCTTATATGTGGTTTCTCAGTGTAACAATATTGATTTTTTTGTAATTAAAAATTTGACAAGCGGGATTTGTTGATATTTTCTGGTTTTAGATTATTGATTGGAGCTCTATTATGGAAAGAAATCTTGCATTAGAGGTTGTCAGAGTAACGGAAGCGGCCGCGCTTTTTGCGAGCAGATATGCAGGCAGAGGAGATAGCGTTAAAGCCTTAAATTCAGCAATTGATGCAATGATAAAAGTATTTGCCTCTGTGTCGGTTGAGGGAAGAGTTGTAATAGGCAAGGCCGAACCTGCGGATACACAGTTATCGACAAATTCAGAAATAGGAAATAAGAACGGCCCGGAAGTGGATATTGTAATAGATCCGCTTGACGGCGGGATGACCTGCGCAAGAGGAGGGCAGAACTCGATTTCTGCAGTTGCGATGGGGGAAAGAGGGGCTTTCTTTATTCCTCCTACATTATATATGGAAAAAATTGCTGTAGGCAGCGATGTTAAAGGTGTTGTCGATATTACTGAAATGCCCGAAATTAATATTAAAAGAGTTGCGAGAGCAAAGAGAAAATATATTGAAGATGTAACAGTATGCGTACTGGACAGGCCGAGACATGCCGAACTTATTGAAAGGATCAGGTCAGTAGGTGCAAGAATCATTCTGATTACCGATGGAGATATTTCGGGCGCTGTTGCTGCTGCAATGGATGAAAGACCTATTGATATTCTTATGGGAATCGGCCGGTCAATGGAAGGCGTGCTTGCTGCTGCTGCAATTAAATGTCTAGGCGGTGATATCCAGGCCAGGCTTGTTTATAAAGACGATAATGAAATTGAGACCGCTAAGAAAAACGGTATAACGGATCCGGGCAAGATATTTATGCTTAGTGATCTTATACCCGGGAAAGATCTTATGTTCTCTGCTACCGGCATTACAGACGGGGAATTTTTAAAAGGTGTTCGTTTTTTATCCGGCGGCGCAAAAACGGATTCAATAGTTATGCGTTCAAAAACGCATACTATAAGATATATAACAGCAATGCATCAGTTCGATTATAAACCAATGTATTGATGTAAAAAATCAATAAACTTAAAAGCGCTGATGAAAGCAGAAATGTGTTTGCTTTAAAGACAAGATCAGTGCTGACTTATTTAAAAATATATTTTATTAAGGGGGATGATATATGGATAATATTATGAGATATATCCAGCAGAATCCTGTTATAGCTGTGTGTGCTGCTGCAGTGCTTATATTTGTTGCCGGGTTCATTATACGCAGACTTAGAATTATCTCTCTTGTATTTATAATAATTGCTGCGTTTGCCTTCTATGTTATTTTAAAGGACGATAAAATCGGCAAAGTCAAAATTGAAGAGATTAAAAAGGATGTAAAATCCGAAGTAATGAAAAAGATAAAATAAGGAGCTACTCTTGACGAAATTAAGACTTGTTGAAAAAAATAATATAGAATCACTGATCTCTGCAGCCGGGAAAGCCATACCTCCATCCGGGATAAGAGAATTTTTTGATATTGTATACACAACTCCCGGATGTATTTCTCTGGGTGTCGGCGAACCGGATTTTATTACACCGTGGAGGATATCCGATTCTGGGACATATGCGATAAAAGAAGGGCACACTCATTATACTCCAAACAGGGGCCTGCCTGTACTTCTTGAGTTGATTTCCGCTTCATTGCTGAAAAAAATCGGGGTTGAGTATGATCCTGAAGATGAGCTGCTTATTACAATGGGCGTAAGCCAGGGGCTGGATATTGCTTTAAGAAGCATTGTAGATCCCGGAGACGAAGTAATAATTATTGAGCCATGTTATGTTTCTTATCCGGCGAATATCAGCCTGATTTTGGGCAAGCCTGTTGTAATCGAGACATCATCTGAAGAAGATTTTTCAATAGATATTTTAAAAGTTAAGGAAGCCGTTACGCCGCGTACCAAGGCAATTCTATTGAATTATCCTTCAAATCCAACCGGTATTTCAATCAATAAAGATACGCTTGAACTCATTGCCAAAATAGCAATAGAACATAATCTTATTGTTATTTCTGATGAGATATATTCTTCGATAATTTTTGACGGCGAACACTTTTCGATTACATCGATACAAGGCATGAAGGAAAGAACTATTTATCTTAATGGCTTTTCAAAATCCCATGCGATGACAGGATGGCGGCTCGGGTATATTGCAGGGCCTTCAGCATTAATAGGGACTATGCTTAAGATTCATCAATATACAGCATTATGTGCGCCTTCAATCTCACAATACGCTGCTATTGAAGCTATAGAAAAAGCGGATAAAGATGTAGAGCGGATGAGACAGGAATATTTAAAGAGAAGAAATTTTATTGTTAACGAGTTCAACGACATTGGCTTGAAATGCGTTATGCCGAAGGGGGCGTTTTATGTGTTCCCGAATATCTCATCGACAGGAATGACATCCCGCGAATATGCGTTAGGATTGTTGAAAGCTGAAAAGGTCGCGGTTGTCCCTGGTGAAGTATTCGGGAAGTGCGGCAAGTCAAACATACGTTGCTCTTACGCTACATCAATGGAAGCCCTTAAAGAAGCGATGATCAGAATAAGAAGGTTTACACAAAGTCTATAGTAGCTTAGACAAAAACAAGATGGCCATATTGATCGACGGATTTAATCTCATTTACAAATTTCCGGATCTTGAAGGATTGATGTATCAGGGCAGATTATCTGATGCAAGAACCGGCCTTTTGAATATATTAAAACAATACATTCTCATAACAAAAGCGAATATAACTGTTGTCTTTGATGGTAAAAAAGACCTTTCGGTTGAAATTAAAAAAGAAAATATTAAGAGCATTGATGTATATTATTCGCTGGATTATTCCGCTGATTTTCTCATTAAACAATTTATAAAGCAGGATTTAAATCCCAGAATGACCACAGTTGTCACTTCTGACAGAGATATAATCGATTATGTAAGGCGTTTTAAAGCAAAGATAAAAACCAGTGAAGAATTTTTTAATGATATAAACGTAACAATTAACACATATTTTGATTCATTAGAACCTGAGAAAGATGACAATCCCATTATAGATGACAATGAGATTTTTTTCTGGGAAAAACAGTTTAATAAAAAAGCTTAGGCTGTTTTTTAAACTCCAATGCAGCTTAAAGGAGTGTATAAATTACTATTATCTTTGCAGGCACATATTATCAATTATTTTAAGTTCCTGCAGAATTCAGGCTGCACCCTCAGACAGGCTCCTGAACTTAAAATATGACCCAAAGTCACTTATCAATTTTCAGTGATTTTGAGATGCATTCTTGATAAACTGACCTGATTTTATGGATTTTATTCTCCGAATAGCTATTGACAAAATATGCTTGTTATAATTTCTTTTCTTAATTATAATAATTATTATTATTCTCCCTTAAAAAAGCAAAAATTTATTAAATAAAGAGGTTATTCTATGAGTATAAAAATAGGTATAAATGGGTTTGGTAGAATAGGCAGGTTGGTTTTCAACGCGCTTGTTGAACAGAATCTTCTCGGCAAACAGTATGATGTTGTCGGTTTTGTTGATGTAAGCACTGATGCAAAATATTTTGCCTACCAGTTAAAATATGATTCAGTCCATGGACAATTTAAAGGTCAGTTGAACACAGAAAAGAGCAGCCCTTCTATTCCTGAAGACGATGTTCTCATTGTTAACGGCCATAAAATACAATGCATTGCTGCGACCAAAGAACCGTCACAGCTTCCATGGAAAAGCTTTGGCGTTGATTATGTTTTAGAATGTACCGGGTTATTCACAGATTCAGAAAAAGCCAAGGGACATCTTGAAGCAGGAGCAAAGAAAGTAATTATCTCTGCTCCGGGTAAAGGAGATGTTAAAACAATTGTAATGGGAGTAAATGAAAAAGAATATGACGCTGCTAAGCATAATATTGTTTCAAATGCCTCATGCACCACTAATTGTCTGGCGCCTGTAGTATATGTTATTTTAAAAGAAGGTTTAGGAATTGAAACAGGATTAATGACCACTATTCACTCTTACACTTCAACACAAAAGACGGTGGATGGCCCGTCAAAGAAAGACTGGCGCGGCGGAAGGGCTGCAGCAATAAATATTATTCCTTCCAGCACGGGCGCCGCAAAAGCAGTCGGCGAGGTTCTTCCGGTAACTAAAGGCAAGCTTACCGGAATGTCATTCAGGGTTCCGACAGTTGATGTTTCGGTTGTTGATCTTGTTTTTAGAACTGAAAAGGACACTTCGATTGAAGCAATCGATGCTTTAATGAAAAAAGCAAGCGAAACTTACTTAAAAGACATACTCGGCTATGCAAATGAAGATGTTGTTTCAACCGATTTTATCCATGATAAACGGTCTTCTATCTATGACTCTCTTGCCACTTTGCAGAATAATCTTAAAGGCGAAAAGAGATTCTTTAAGGTCGTATCATGGTATGATAACGAATGGGGATATTCCAACAGAGTTGTTGACTTGTTGAAATATATGACAAAATAATATTAAGTGAATATAATTTAATATGATTTTTTAAGGTTTTAACAGGGGAGACACAGAGAACAGATATCGGAGCTTTGTGTCTCCATAATTTTAGACATAATATCATACTAATTGTGAAATATATTAATTTGGGAGACTACCATGTCAAGAAGACAGATTTTTGCCGGCAATTGGAAAATGTATAAAACATACAATGAAGCTGTTGATCTGGTAAAAGGTATCATGAAGGATATTGCAGATATAGGAAGTAAGGAGGTAGTTGTATTTCCACCCGCAGTTTATTTGAGAGACATAGTCTCTTTATGCAAAAATTCCGGGATTGATGTCGGAATCCAGAACATCCATTTTGAAAAGGAAGGGGCTTTTACAGGTGAAATTTCTCCGCTTATGGCAAAGGATGTTGAAGTAAGATATGCATTGATTGGACATTCGGAAAGAAGGCATGTTTTTCACGAGACAGACGATGAAGTTAATAAAAAAGTAAAAGCTGCTCTTGAGGCCGGGCTTGAACCGGTTGTATGTGTCGGGGAATTGCTGGAAGAGCGTGAAGCCGGCAAATCCGAGGATGTCGTAAGACGACAGACGGAAGTTGCTTTCAAAGATATAGATATAAAATTCGTGCAGAAAATAATAATAGCTTATGAACCGGTATGGGCCATAGGTACAGGTAAGGTCGCAACTCCGGATATTGCGGATACAATGCATAAATCAATCAGGGAAACTGTTAAAAAAAAGTATAATGAAAAGACAGCGGATGGAATTTCTATCCTATACGGAGGTTCCGTAAAACCGGAAAATATCGCGGAATTATATGCGAAGGATAATATTGACGGCGTACTTGTCGGTGGGGCAAGCTTAAAAATTAAATCTTTTCTTGACATTATTCACGTGGCTCAATAATAATTGGTATCGTTTTTCTAATAAGGAGGTTTTTATAAATGACAGTTTTAATATCGGTCGGTACTGTTCTATTTTTAATCCTATCGGCTTTGTTGGTTATATTAATTTTACTGCAGTCTGATAAAAGCGCTGGAATGGGAATTCTTGGCGGATCAAGCCAGTCGACATTCGGATCCTCAACAGCTGATATAATAACCAAAATTACCGGAGTTATGGTTGGTATTTTTATGCTGGGTTCTCTCGGTCTGGCCGTGCTTGAATCGTACAGGGTTAGTTCAATTGAGAGAGAATTCATTTCATCGGATTCAGATATATCCGGGATTGATAAAGATAAATTAGACGCAGATAAAAAGCAGAATACAGGGATAAATGACACTGGAACGCCAATAGAGGCAGGTAAAGAAAACAAGTAATAAATATCAGATCCATTTCTTGAAAATATTATAAGGAGGATATCTGCATGGCAAGAGAGGTGTATGTTGACGAAAATGAATGTACCGGATGCGAACTGTGCGTTGATACGCTTCCGGAAGTGTTTGAGATAAGTGACGATGGTGTAAGCCATGTCCATAACCCGAATGGTGCGGATGAAGATAAAATTCAGGAAGTAATAGATAATTGTCCGGCTGAATGCATTCATTGGAAAGAATGACCAACCAAAGATTGATCTTTTAGTATTTGGTAAAATATAAAGCGCAATTTTTCTTCGGAGAAGAGGGATTGCGCTTTTTTTGAAAGAAGCCGGCGATTTATTTGAACGGATATGAATAATTAGTGAATTTAATTGTTATGTTTTATTAAATGATAGGTTTTATAATTAATGGAACAAATTGGCCTGATGAACAGATATATATTTATTCTCATTGCAGCCGGTATATTTATATTCTGGAATCTGATTTTCCCATGCATATCGTATTCCGAGGAGTATTTTTTAAAACTTCCGGTATTTTCGGAAGATATTACGAATGGCGATAATGATTCAGATAATTATGCCGGAGAAAGCAGTAAATTAAAAAATATAAATTTGGATATACAGGGTTTATATGGAATCCAGTATAACCAGATGTTCGCCGGTTTCAGCCTATCGCAGGAAAAAGATGCCTTTGTGTATCTTGTGAGTTCCAAATTTAACAGATCAGGTGATTTCGGTTACAATGATGAGATATTTGACAATTCGGGTTTTAATGAGAATACAGTAGGGCTAACGGTAAATTATAACTGGACAGACGTAAAATGGATATTTGAAGCAGAAGCGGACAACGAATCAAGAGGCATGTTTAATAATGATGTATATAGCCGTGAAGAGAAAGGTAATAATAAAATATCTTCCAAAACAATATTCAAATTAAGCCCTTCAACCGAATTATTTTTCTCAGCAGGCGGAGCCTGGTATAAGCACAGTCTGATTGCTGTTGATGCAGCAGACTTTACGAAAAGCAGGGTGCTTCAGGGCAATGCTGAAATCGGAGGCGAGTATGTCTGGTCAGCTTCAAACAGAATGAGACTGAATGCTGATCTGCTTTATTATGATTATGTACCGGAAGAATTCGACAATGACAGGCATTTTAAGGGTGAAATAATCGATGATTTCAGTTTCAGCAGGAATGTCGGGATAAGTTTTGGATTTGGTTATGTTAATAATAAAGACGAAAAGGATGTAAAATTTCCGATTCCTATAAATGCAAGTCTGTCTCTTAAGGGATATAAATATTTTTCTGCTGTTGTTATGTATAAATATGATTTAGTCCCTTTCCAGCCGGAAGACTTTTATTTAAAACAAAAATATATTAATCCAAATTATAATCTTCCCCCGGGCCTGGTCCATGCAGGTGAAATAAGGACCGATTTAAAAGTGAACAATATTTTGAATATTAAGGGAAATTTTAAAATCGAGAAAAATAATAACTATTATAATTATTTTCCGGCACTGGGGAATGTTTTAAGGGCAGAAACTCTTGAGATTGTTTCATATAATCCCGGTATAGAAGCAATCTTTACGTTTTATAACAAGATTTGGGGAATGGCCTTGACTTATAATTATATTTATTTTGACGCACCGAAAAAAATAACATATATTCCGGAGCATGAAGCTTCATCTGCAATAAGATATAACGGGAAAAACTGGAAGTTTGAATGGAATAACAAACTGCGCGGAAAAGTTTATACTGATCCTGATACTGATAAAACTCTCCCGGAATCACTAATCGGATCTTTGGGAATACAAAGGAGAATGCTGGAGGGATCATATTTGTATTGCAAGGTGGAAAATTTATACAATAACAGATATACGCTGAGAAGCGGTTATCCTGAACCAGGGCTGTCGGTACTGATAGGATTAAGGATTTTAATTTAGAGTACGTTTGAAAATATTTTTTCAAAAGTAATTATTATCAAACTGTCCCCTCATTTTTTAATTTATATATTTTCTTGACATTAGCCGGTATGTAAAGTAAAGAGAGCAGAAAAAACAGCTGACAACCGGGTAGTTTCACCTGTAGTTAATTTTAATTAAAATATAACTATTATATTCTTTGCCTACGCGGACGTTCATATTATGAGGTTGATTTACTATTAATGAAAAATGCGCTTATATACTTTTTTATTGCCAACTTCCTTTTAATGTTCAATGGAGGTTTTACAGCTCCTTCGAAATACGAAGGCATGATAATAAGAATGATTGAATTTGAAGGCTTAAAGAATGTTGATGCTGAAGACTTGCTTGTTGAACTGGAACAAACATATATTGATAAAGGATTTCCGCTTAAAGCATCTGAAGTGAGAAAGGCCATTAAACTGATTTTTGCCAAAGGCCAGTTCGAAGACGTTACAGCTGAAGTAGCAGAGCACGGAGATGGAGTTAAACTCAGATTCGTCTGCAGGGAAAGGCCGCTCATTTCAAAGATCACATTTAAAGGTCTTAAGGAAAAAAGCAATATTGATTTAGAGGGTATTATACCGGTTAAAGAAGGAGATGTATTGAAAGTAGATCTCCTTGAAAACAGTATTAATCTAATGAAAAACAAATACAAGGAAGATGGTTTTTATAGTGCGGTTATTAATTATAAATTAAATAAAAATGAAAAGGAAAATACCGTAGAAGTCTATTTTATTGTGGATGAAGGTGAGGAGATAAAAGTAGAAAAAATTTCTATACTGGGTTCCAGGAAGGTAAAGGCAGACAAGCTTCGAAGTGTTATGGAAACAAAGGAAAGCGGATGGCTGGACGACGGCAAGTTTAATAAAGATATTTATGAACAGGACAAAGGCAAAATAATAGCCTATTTAAAAGAACTTGGTTATAATGATGCGCAAATAATTGAAGACAGAGTTGAATATGAGTGGAAAGATCCGGAAGAGGAAAAAGACAGGGCCATCTACATTACGATCAAAGTTGTCGAAGGCGAGAAATATTATTTTGATAAATATACAATATCCGGCAATAAGATATTTGATACAAAGACATTAGAATCCAAATTTCAGCTAACGAAAACAGGTGAAGAGTTTAACAATACTTCTTTTCAGATGGACCGGCAGTCTATTAGTTTTACATATGCATCAAAGGGCTATATATTCGCAAGAGTTACTCCGAAAAGGACTGTGGAAGAACGGGAAGTTAAAGTTAAAGAGGGTACAGAAAAACGAAAATTTGTCAGGATTGATTTTGAAATACAAGAAGGCAGCCAAGCATACATTGAAAATATTATAATAAAAGGAAATAAAAAAACTAAAGATAAAGTAATCAGAAGGGAAATAGCCGCAAAAGAAGGAGAACTCTTTAATTCTGCTAAAATACAGATTTCCAGAGAAAAGGTTTTTAATCTGGGCTATTTTAAACAGGTTAATTTTGATATCAGGCCCGGCAGCAAGGAAGGCTTAATGAATCTAATCGTTGACGTTGAAGAACAGCCGAGCGGTACGATCTCACTTGGCGGCGGATACGGCACCCAGTCCGGATTTTCAATTTTCGGCGATATAGCCGAAAACAATCTTATGGGAAACGGACAAAGAGTAGGGCTGAGACTGCAGTATGGGCCTACTCAAACTGAAATTACACTAAGTTTTCATGAGCCATGGCTTATGGATAATTACCCACTTGGTTTTTCCTCCAGTATTTTTTATAAATTATATACAATTAAAACAGACTCAATGTTCAGTAGTTCCAGCGACGATGATGAAGCCGAATATCAACTGCAAAAGATTGGATACACGCTTGGATTACATTATCAGTTCTGGTATCATTATACTGTAGGTGCTATATGGGGGCATGCGTTTAAAACCATATTAAATGCCTCGGGAAACTGCGATGATGATATTTTTTTAGAGCAGTCATATGAAAGACAGGAAACCAGAACAATAAGCTACTATATTTCGAGAAATACGAAAGATAATTATTTGAATCCGACAAGAGGAACGTATGCGAAGTTCAGAGTTGATCTTACCGGCGGTACCGTTCTCCGCGGTGATGATCATTTTATAACATATACTCCTGAAACATATGCATATTTCAATCCATTCGGTATTCATCTGCCCTTTCTTAAAACACACCCGATTGTTATTGAACTCAGGGCAAATGGAACTTTTAACACGCCTCCTTTTGATAAACGCAGACTTGAGAAGATACAGTCTCAGGATGATAATGCATGGCTTGAATCAGAAGATATGCTTTATTTAGGAGGAGCGGAAACTTTGAGGGGATGGGATGCATACGATGATTTGTTTCCTGAATCGTGGCAAAACAGGCTCTATCATAGAATAACTTACGGTGCAGAGCTAAGGATCCCTGTCCATCCGCAAATGTTCTGGTTGGCATTATTCTTCGATGCAGGCTCTTTGTGGACGGACAGTTTTTGGGAAAAGACAGCATCAGCATCAGATCGTAGGGATATAAATAATGACAGAGCAAATAAGCAGTTATATGATATAAGAGATTTTTTTAATGCTGACAAGATGAGTTATTTTAAATACTCATGGGGATTTGGATTTAAAGTGCAAATACCAATGATGCCTCTCCGGTTCTGGTTCGGTAGAAAAGTGGAATGGGTAGGGATGGATAAAGGATTTTTCCATGAATTAAGTCAGGATTTCAACTTTCAGTTCTCTATAGGAGACTTCAGGTTTTAAAACTGCATGAAAAATTATAAATGCATATTGTTGCTGTTTTTTATTTTTTCCTGCGCTTCGATCGGAGAGAAAAATAAGGATAATGCATCACAAACGACTGCAGGTAAATTCCGCTATATAAATCTGAATATCATTTTTGAATACATAAGCGGCAATGACATTGAAGCTAAAGATCTAAAAAAACGCAGGGAAGAAATCATACAGAAAATTGACAGCATATCCGGACAACTGGACAGCATTAAGGATGAAAAGTACAGGAATGAAGTATTAGAGAAGCAAAAAGAATATAAAACAGAGCTGGCCGGGATAAAAAGTGATGAAGAACGCTATAAAATTAAAATTTATACCAGAATAGACCGGGCGCTGGAAGGTATAGCAAAAAAATCGGATATTGATTTTGTGTTTAATATCGGAGAAGGCACAGTGTACGCGAAAAAGGAATATGATATTACGGAAGAGTTGATAAGAGAGATAATAAAACAAAAAGAACGAAGCGCTCCGACAGTAAGATGAAACAGAAGTTAAATTAAACAAAATATTTCTGTATAAATAATCGAAATCTGTCAAGGATAACTATTGATAATGAAACTATCCAGGATATCTCAACTGCTGAACGAACAATATCATGGAGAGGATATAGATATTGAAAGAGTCGGAAGTCTGGAGGCCGATTGTAAAAAAGCCATCCTCTATGTTGAAAACAGCAAATATCTTGAAAAAGCCAAAGCTAGGAAACCCGCCGCACTTGTAATCCCCCCAGGCCTTAACACCGGAGGGATCCCTTTTATTGAAGTTGAAGATCCTAAACTTGTTTTCATTAAACTCCTTGAAATATTCAATCCTTCCAGAAACAAACCGGATAAAGCCTATATTGATAAAGACGTTAAAATAAGCACGGAAGCTGATGTGAAGCCTGACGTAACTGTTATGGCGGGCGCTGTGATTATGAAAGGCGTACGGATAGGGGCAGGTAGTGTTATATATCCGAACTGTGTCCTGGAAAAAGACTGCTCGATCGGGACAGGCACAATCCTTTATTCAGGTGTAATAATAAGAGAAAGATGTACTGTCGGCAATGACTGCATAATTCATTCCGGTACGGTTGTCGGTTCTGATGGATACGGATTTTATGAGAAGGAAGGAAAGATAATCAAGATCCCTCAGATTGGTATTGTTGAAATAGCCGACCGTGTGGAGATAGGCGCCAACTGTGCTGTCGACAGAGCAACAGTTGATAAGACCGTGATAGGCAGCGACACAAAACTTGATAACATGGTCCACATAGCGCATAATGTCAGGATTGGAGAGAGATGTCTTATCGCAGCTCAGGCAGGAATTTCAGGATCAGTAAATATAGGTAATCACGTAATAATTTTAGGGCAGGCCGGCATTGCAGATCATGTATCCATTGCCGATAATACAATTATTTTAGCACAGAGCGGCATTCCCAGCGATGTTAAAAAAGCAGAAGTGCTGTTCGGCACAATTGCCAGACCGATAAAGGAACATCACCGGATACATGCAGCGCTTAAATATTTGCCTGACCTTTTAAAAAGAGTTAAAGATCTGGAAAGTAAATTGGAAGGCAGGACAGATAAATATTAAAATTCCTGCAGAACCGTTTTGCGGATAATTATTAACATTTAAGTGTTATTGGATTTCTCCCTTCGGGAGAACTGATATTAAATATTTTCAACAAGTATTCTGAGAAGCTAAGATTTTAAAAGCCTGTTTATTGCTTTTTGAAGTTTCTTCAGGATCTATCCCCGCCTGTTGGGCGGGGTGAATTGCTGATAAACAGATCGATTAAGGGAAAAGAATGGGTTCAGAATTGATACATAAAACTGCCATTATTGAAGGAAATGTTTCCATCGGGAATAATGTGAAGGTCGGACCTTATGCATATCTGTCCGGAGAAATTCAGATTGGAGACAACACAGAGATCGGCCACTGTGTCCAGATTGAAGGCAATGTTATAATAGGCAATTATAACAAGATAGGACATTCAGCGCACATAGGCGCTCCACCTCAGGATGTTGCCTACAATGGCAGTAATACTTCAGTTACGATTGGTAATGATAATATTATCCGGGAATTTGTGCAGATACACAGGGGCACAAAAGAAGGTACGTCAACTGAAATCGGGAGCAGCTGTTTTTTAATGGGCGGCGTTCATCTGGCGCATAATACGAAACTCGGTAATAACGTTACCATAGCAAACAATTCAATGCTTGCCGGTTATGTGGAAATCGACGATTTCGCTTTTGTATCCGGGTTATGCGGTTTTCATCAGTTTGTACGGGTAGGCAAATATGCTATGATAGGCGGACTGTCCAGGATCACTAAAGATTGCCCTACATTCATGACAGTTGAAGGCAATCCGGCAAGAGTGGCAGGCGTTAATGTGATCGGATTAAGAAGAAGAGAATTTACACCTGAAAGACGCAAGTCTATTAAAGACGCTTACAGAATATTATATAGATCAGGTTTAAATGTGTCGCAGGCAATAGATGAGCTATTGCCTTCTAAAGATAATGCAGATATCGGGGAAATCATAAACTTTATTAAATTATCTGACCGCGGTATAATTAAGTAAATAAATATTAAATATATATTTTTAGAAAATGATAAATAATTCATAATTTTTTATCTTATAATATGAGAACTAATATTACATTAAATATATTTTGTTTGTTGTTTGTTGTTTTATTTCGGTTGCCCGGATCTGGTTCGGAAATAAACTCTGAAGTTGAATCTCAAATAAAAATTATTTTCCAGAATAATAAAGCCGCGCACCTAATTTATATCAATAAAAAAAATTTTATGCTTTATGTTTATAACCGGGATTTATCCGCTGTAGTAAATTTTAAAATCGGTTATGGATTGAATTTGGATAAAAAAGCAAAATTATACGCAGGGGATAACAGAACACCCGAAGGTATTTATAAAATTACTGAGATTTTAAGCTTGGATTCGGATGAGAAAACAACAGCATATAAAAAATTGAGAGATATGAACAGTATATACTTCAAAGCGAAGGACGGGCATTACAAGTTCGGTCAAAAAGATGCTGATCTTGGATATAATGCCTATGGCCCCCGTTTTTTTAGAATTGATTATCCGAATTCTGATGATATAAAAAAATACAATGAAGCACTCTCCATGGGAATGATCCCGAAGTATAAAGGAAAAAGGCTTTCAATCGGTGCAGGTATAGCAATTCACGGAACATGCGACGAGCCTTCTATAGGTAAGCTCGCCTCCAGCGGATGCATAAGGATGCATAATAAAGATATTTGCGCTCTTGACAAGTATATCGAATTAGGTATGCCTGTATTGATTACTAATTAGGACCGGAGCGTGTTCCAAAACCCAAATTTGCATAAGTCCGTAAAATAGAATATGTCGGATTTTTATTGTTATTGATAAATGATAATTATTTCTATTGATTAAAGATTAAAGTATTGACATATTTATTTTGTTTTTAAAAATTCCATATATTAAAAATTAATTGGAGGAATAAATTGTTACAGCTAATTTCAAACGCGTATGCTCAAGGGCAGGGTGCCCCCTCACCGCAGTCGGGCGGAGGATTAAGTATGCTTATTTTACCTGCCGCAATACTTGTTATTTTTTATTTTTTACTGATAAGACCTAACCAGAAAAAGGAAAAAGACAGGAAAAAAATGATTGAAGCACTTCAAAAAGGTGATAAGGTCATAACAACCGGCGGTATGTATGGTGTTGTTGTAAATATAAAAAAAGAAGAAGATATCGTAGTTTTAAAGATAGCAGACGGAGCCAAGGTCGACTTTGCCAAATCGGCAATACAGGTAAGGCTGCCATAATATCTGGTTAAAGACTCATTATACTAATTTTTGCAAAAACTCGATAACTCTTTATTCGAGTAAATTTTTTATATAAGCTAGCTTAATTAGAGTCAGGTTGCCAAACTAATAATATGAATAAAAAGATATTAATAGAAGTAATTATTTTAGTATTTTTTATCTTTAACAATATTTATGGACAGCAGGATATAATCAATACTGAAAATGCCGCAAAGACTGACTCTATTGTTGATCAGGTGAAGCCGGGGAGTATAAATGGTACAAATTCAGTACCAAATGGTTCCAAAGAGGCAGTTAAAGATAAACCCGGGAATTTGATTAAAGAATCTCCTGATATCCAGCAAACGCAAACTATTGTTGATGCTAAAGACGCTTATCAGGAAAGTGAAAAGGATACAAAAAAGACTGAGCAGAAACAATTAACAATTATTAAGCCGACGCCGGGCAGCCCGGCAAACAGCATCGGGCTCATGGAAATAAACGACGGGGATTTTAAATATAAAAGGATTCCCGGGATATCTTTAAATGTTGAAAAACCTGCAGTTGAAAAGTATGCTGAAATTAAAGTTAATGACGACAAAGAATTGCCTGCTGCAAATGATAACAAGGAAACAGGTTTATTCGGGATCAGTAAAAGTACTGCAATAATATTATTGTTGATAGTATTAATAGTAGTTATAATTGTTTTTAAGGTCAAGTCAAAAGGTCCGGGAGGTAAGAACGTCCTGAGAAGATTTCCTGGTATGAAGTGATAAATAAGAACGATTTTAAGGACTGGTGTTTTTTTCACGGGCAAGGCGTGGGCCGCCGGGAAGAGGACGCATCAAAATGCGTCTTTATTTTTGTGTGTACTTTACGTATTTAGACAAAATTAAAATATACTAATGAAATGTTATGTCTGAATCTGTTTTTATCGAGATTTTACTGATTTAAATGAGGATAAGATGAATAGAGGAATGGTTTATAAGGGAATATTTATTTTTATAATAATTCTTTTTTCAATAATGTTAATTCTGCCGAGCGTAGGCACAAAGAAAATGGAGATTATACTGACAAGCGATGCTTCTCCTCAGGATATTCAAAGTATAATGAACCGATTCCCTGTTGATAAATTTAATGTTACAAAAGCTGAAGGTAAATTTATAATGCAGGCATCCGGTTTTAAAATTACTGATGCGGTAATGAATGAGGTTAAGACATACAATGGAGTTAAGGATGTAAAAATGCTTCCGCATTGGGCAGAAAAAGCTATTCTGGCAAAGAAAGTCAATTTCGGTCTTGATCTTCAGGGCGGAATGGATTTAGTCATGATGGCAAATTTTGATAAGATTAAAAAGCAGTATGCAAATGAAAAATATCAGCTGACTGAAAAAAAGAGAACGCTCGAAACAAGTTTAACAGACAAGGGCAATACGGATAAGGACGCTGTAAATAACGAGATAAAAGAAATCGATTACCAATTGAAAGATATCAATGACAATAAATTACATGAAAGCGGAGAACTGAGAGATCATTTTAAGGATGAAATTACCCAGCAGGCCCTTGAAATGCTCCGTAACAGAATTGATAAGTTCGGTGTCGCGGAGCCTTCGATTCTCCAAAGAGGAAATGAAGCAATAGAAATTCAGCTGCCGGGCGTAAAAGATCCGAAGGCGGTAAAAAATATTATCGGTACTACGGGAAGCGTACAATATAGACTTGTCGATGACGCATACACGCTTAAGGCTGGAGGCTGGCTTGCGGCAAACAATAAAAATAAAATTCTGCCGGAATCAGCAGATGCACAGGATGCATTGCTATCCAGCATTGCCAGAGATATTAAGCTGCCGAATAATCTTGAATCGTTGTTTCTATATAACAGGGACGAAAAAACCAAGAAAATTTTTCCGGCAGATATACTGGTTCTCCAGAAGGCCGTTGCTTTGTCCGGAAATGATATTAACAAAGCATATGTCGGCCGTGATGAATATGGTTCGTTGATTGTTCAGTTCACAACGACGACGGAAGGAGCTTCCAAATTCGCAAAGGTAACTGCTCAGGAAAACAAAGGCAAAAGGCTGGCGATCATTATCGATAATAAAATCAGAAGCGCACCCAGAATAAATGATCCTATTGTAACCGGCAATGCGCAGATTACTGGAGATTTTACTGTGGACGAAGTTAACGCGCTTGCAAGGATCATCCAGGAAGGCGCCCTGCCTGTAGACCTGACTATTGTACAGGAAACTACAGTCGGCCCTTCGCTCGGACAGGATTCAATCGAGGCGATGATAAATGCCATTCTTGTAGCGATAGCAGGAATTTTTATTTTCATGTTTGTTTACTATAAGGCGGCTGGTTTAATCGCTAATATAGGACTTATTTTAAATACCGTATTTTTATTCGCTATTTTGTCCTGGCTGGGATTCACTCTTACTTTACCAGGTATTGCCGGAATGATCCTTAATATCGGTATGGCTGTAGATTCAAATATAATTATTTATGAAAGGATAAAAGAAGAGCTTAAAAGCGGCAAATCCGTAAGAATGGCAATTAGCAATGGTTTTGACAGGGCATTCTGGGCGATATTTGATGCCAATCTGACTACTCTGATAGCGGCTTTTGTTCTTTTTAATTACGGTACAGGCCCGATTAAAGGGTTTGCTGTTACGCTTTCCGTTGGTATTGTTGCTACTATGTTTGTCGCTCTGGTTATTACCAAGTATGTATTTAAAGTGATTTCTTTAAAGAAAGATATTAAAATGTTAAGCATATAAGGAGTTTACCTTGGAAAGAATAATAGATTTTCTAAAATATAGATACATAGCGCTGGGAATATCATTCTTATTATTTATAATTTTTTCATTTGGGACATATTTAAACAATGGGTTTAACTGGGGAATAGATTTCAACGGCGGTGTTAAGACAATAGTAAAATTTGAAAAGGGCGTGGATATTTCTCAAATCAGAAGTGTTTTAACTGAAAGTAAAATCAGCGCGACTGTTCAGCAAATTGGAAAGGATGAAAATAACAACTATATAATCGGAAGCAAACTGCATGGCGAGGGCGAGACCTCTGAAAAGAGTTATCAATTGGTTAAAGAAGCTTTAGATAAGGGATTTAAAAAAATAGAAGTTATCAGCATTGAGACTGTCGGGCCTGCTATAGGGGCTTATCTTAGAAAATCTGCAATTTACGCCCTGATAATTGCACTCGTGCTTATGATGCTTTATTTAGCATTCAGATTTGAGTTCAAGTATTCCGTAGGCGTAATAGCTGCGATTATTCATGATGTTATTCTTACAATGGCTTTTTGCGGTATAATGGGAATAGAAGTAGATGTACCTGTTATTGCAGCGATTCTTACATTGGCAGGCTATTCAGTCAATGATACTATAGTAATTTTTGACAGAATAAGGGAGAATATTAATATAGAATCCAAACAGACTTTCGCTGAAATAATCAATAAATCAGTAACTCAAACACTCGGCAGAACTATAATTACATCCTTGCTGACTCTGTTCGCGGTTGTCGCCATTTTTATTTGGGGCGGAGATACCCTCAGCAGTTTTGCACTGGTTTTAATATTTGGATTGTTTGCCGGATCATATTCCACTATATATATTGCATCTCCAGTAGTACTGTGGTGGGAGAAATTAACATCAAAATAGAATAAATTGTGATATTATATTTAAGATCAATTTTATTTGTTGTTATATTTTTTTTAATAAACATTCATACTGCAGTTTATTCAGATCAGAGACAAAAAATCCAATCTTTTATTTATAAAGAATACAGTGCCTCCTATATACTTGGTTTTACAAAATATCTGATTTCGATAGATGAATTTTACAGAGCATCTGTAGAATTAAAGCGCCTTGAGTCATATTATCCCGGATATATTAAAAATGACAATCTTTTGACAACTGAACTATTCCTTCTGTTTAACGGCCGCAGATATTCCGAAATTATTTTAACGGACTTTAATGATTCTTCTCAAGGTGTAAAGGCAATCCATACAATTTTTAAAACAGATGCTTTAATTCAAAAGAGAGATTTTATTAATGCGAACATGATAATCAATTCGGGCAATATTTGCGGCAAAAATAAAGATATTGATTTATTTTTATATAAGCGGACAATTCTTTTGTATCTGCTTTTAAATAAAATCGATGAAGCCAGAAACATTTTTAATAATAGAATGACAGGATATCCGATTGCCGGTTTAAGTAATATGGAATTTATCGAGTCAATAGAATTCAGCGAACATTGCTTTGCGTCCGTTAAGAAACCTTATGCAGCCATGGCTTTTGGTATCATTCCCGGCATGGGTTATGTTTACGCAGATAAGACTGCTACAGGCATAATAGCGTTTTTGCTGATTTCCGCTTTGTCCACGCTGACTTATTATTCATTTAAAACAGATAATAAACCGGTCGGAATATTTGTAGGTACAGCGGCGACTTTTTTTTACGGCGGCAGTATTATCGGCGGCTACTTAACCTCCAAAAAGTATAATGATACTGCGATTAACGATTTGAGAGATTCTTTAACTCAAAGAATGCGTTTGGCCGAAGACAGAGAGGAAATATATAATAAATATGGCATCGGTAACATCGGAAAATAAACGCAAGCTTATGGAGTTGGCTCTCGAGATCGGATTTTCCCGAATGGGTAAAACCTCTCCGAATCCGCCCGTTGGAGCTGTTATAGTAAAGAACGGTGAGATAATATCTACAGGCGGCACATCCCCGTGCGGGTCAGACCATGCGGAAGCGTGTGCCATCAAGAATGCGGCAGCAGACACAGCAGGCGCCGAAATGTACGTTTCTCTTGAACCGTGCTGTCATTACACAAAACGTACGCCTCCTTGCACGGACGCCATTAAGGCAGCGAGGATCGCGCGTGTGTATGTGCCCGTGCTTGATCCGAATCCGGAGGTGGCCGGCAAAGGAATCGAGACTTTGCGCAGCGCCGGCATAGAAGTCGTTTTTATGTCTGATATGTCCGGGAGGGCGTTTGATCTTATCAGGCATTTTAAAAAATATTTATTCAGTAAAACACCTTACATAATACATAAATCGGCAATCAGCCTTGACGGTAAGATAGCTACGAAAACAGGCGATTCAAAATGGATATCCTCGGAATATTCCAGATATGTTTCTCATAAACTCAGATCAGTTGTGGATGGAATAATTATCGGGAAAAATACGATGATAAAAGATGATCCGGCACTGGATGTCCGGACTGATACATTCGGTAATAATATCAAAGATTTTTTTAAAAGATCTGACCTCAGGATAGAAGGCAGAGAAAGTTTTTTTCTTGAAATGCTGACAAAATACGCTGAGACTGATTCAACAGTTTCGCCTTTAAGAATTGTCATTGGCGGACCGGAAAAAATTGAGTTTACAAAAAAATTATTTATAGATGATAATTATATTTTTTTTATAAACGAATCGGGCAAGGAAAGCCTGTTTAAACAGCACGGACACGATGAAATTAATAGGTTGATCGAATTAAAAAATTTAGTATTTGTCAAAGGGCGTTCGAAGAAAGAACAGGTCGGATTTATACTGAATGAATTATACAGCCTAGGAAAGATGATGTTAATGGTTGAGGGCGGGGGAACCGCGGCAGGTTCATTTTTCGATGCGGGTGAGATCGATCAGTTTATTTATTTTATTGCTCCAAAAATAATAGGTAACGGGACAGGTGTTGTTGAAGCGGAAGGGAAACAGACAATATCGGAATCGCGCATATTGTATGATATCTCAACTGTCATGTTAAAAGAAGATATGCTATATAATGCTTATTCAGAACCTACATTGGGTATTTGCAGGGAAATGGAATGTTTACAGGATTGATTGAAGAAATCGGAATAGTCGAGTCAATTAAAGCTGCGGAAGAATCCGACGGGGAGATATATTTAACAGTATCTGCAAAAAAGATTCTTGATGACATTAAGATCGGGGATTCTGTTTCGATCGACGGCGCGTGCCAGACTGTAACTAAGCTTTCGCGCGGTTCATTCACAGTATTCGCCTCAAAAGTTACCTGCGAAGCAACGACGTTTGGGACATTCTTGTCCGGGAGAAGAGTGAATCTTGAGAGGGCAATGGCCGCAAACGCAAGGTTCGGCGGACATTTTGTTCAGGGGCATGTGGACGGCCGGGGGAAAATCAAATCAATTGTAAAAGACGCAAACGGTTTGAAAATTGAAATATCGGTCCCGAAGAGCATATCGAAATATATTGCTTCCAAGGGATCTATTGCAGTCGACGGAATATCGCTTACTGTAGTGTCATTAACAGCGGATGGTTTTATTCTATATATCATTCCTGAAACGATTAAAAACACGACCCTTTTTGAAAAAGTATCCGCTGTTGAAGTTAATATTGAAGTCGATATTCTCGCAAAATATGTTGAAAGAATAACAGGTAATGGTGAAGCCGGCCAACGAAAAGACGAAAAAGATCTTAAGCGTGCTTTGATGGAAGAAGGATTTATGTGATTATGAAAAAGACCATAAGCATATTTATTTTTTTTCTTGTGTTTTACTCATTATCTTGTGCATCTACTGAAACTATTCGTTTATACAACAAAGAAATCTCATATTCCTATTCTGATCCGGAATATGCTTTTATAAATTATGTTTCAAACGGCAATTTGATAATGGTCATGTCTTTTATTGAAGAAAAACTGGTTGATATAAACTGCACGGATTCTTCAGGTAAAACCGGATTGATATATGCTTCTCAGTATGGAAATTTAAATATTGCTGAATATTTAGTATCTAAAAATGCAGATATCGATATTCAGGATGAAAACGGCATGACTGCTTTGATGACAGCAGTTAAGTTCAATAAACCTGATATGGTTCAGCGACTGTTAAATATAAATGCAAATGCTAAACTCCTTAATCCAGACGGCTATACTGCGATGAAGATTGCCGTTGAAGGGCGCTTGGATGGTATTATAAAAATGCTTTGTTCAAACATTGACTGCATCAGCACACCTGACGGCAATGGTGATAGTCCGCTTATCTTTGCTTTAAAAAATAAATATTATAATGCAGTGGAAATAATTGCCGCCACCGGACAGAATTTAAACGCAAAAGACAATATCGGACAGAATGCGCTTATGCTGGCCATATACTGGAAAAATTATTCAATCGTTCAAACATTATTAAAAAATAAATGCGATCTTAATGAGCAGGATAACAGCGGCCAGACAGCGCTTATGCTGGCGGTATATTATAAATTTTACGATGCTGTTCAGCTGTTGTTGGATAATAAATGCGATGTAAATACACAGGATAACTGCGGCCAGACAGCGCTTATGCTGGCGGTATATTATAGATTTTACAATGCTGTTCAGCTGCTGTTGGATAATAAATGCGATGTAAATACACAGGATAAAAGCGGACAAACAGCGTTAATAAAAGCAGTTGAATATAATTATTATGATATTGCAGATCTTCTGCTTCAAAACGGAGCAGATATAGATATAATTGACAATAGACATAAAAATGCATTAGCAATAGCTAAAGAAAATGATAATGAAGAGATAATAAATCTATTATTCGATTATAGCCAGAAGCAAAATAAATAATTTCAGCCAGAATAAAAATTAATGAAAATTAAAACGGGGATAATTTATTCAATTATAGTCAGTGCTTTTATATCATGCTCGTTTTTAAGCATAGACAACACCGATTCCATGCGTGTTAAACACAGTACTGTAATAGACGCTAAGGATTATCCTGAAAATAATACTGCCGTGATTTTAGGCTCTGTAACCTCCGTTCATGCTTTGGAACAACCGATCCTAATTACCGTTTGTTCGGCAAATCCCTTAAAAGACGGGAAAAGCCGCTTCGCAGGCCATATATTGCTTAATCATACAAAAGAATTTATGATCTATCTGCCTGAAGGAGAGTATTTCTTATATGCGATTCTTGATTTGAATAATGATTACATTTTTGAAGATAAGGAAACCGCTGGCTTTTATGGAAAGCCGGATAAAATTTCACTTTTGAAAAATGAAATAAAATCAGGGATAATTATTCCGGTAGGAGCCTTGGCACAACCGGAAAGTATTTTTCCGGAAAGACTTTCGGTACAGCATAAATATAACAGTGTTGAATATACCACATATAACGGTCAGGTGAGAAAGATTTACAGCGAAATCTTTTCTTCGGATAACGCAAAGATCGGATGGTGGCATCCTTCGCTATTTATGAAAGCTTTCGGCGCCAATATCTATTTAACGGAAAAATATGATCCGGATAAGATGCCAGTGCTTTTTATCCATGGTGCCCAGGGTTCGCCGTATGACTGGGCTCATGTATATGTGCATCTTGATAAAAATAAATTTCAGCCGTTATTTTTTTATTATCCTTCCGGGCTGCGGTTACCCATGCTTTCCGAACTTCTTTATATAAGGATGAAAGACCTTCAACAGAAATATAAATTCAAGGAAATTTATATGGCGGCGCACAGCATGGGCGGTCTTGTGTCGCGTTCCATGCTGACCAACTATTATAAGAAAAATGATAAATTGATCAAGCTTTATGTAACATTCGCAACTCCATGGTCAGGATTCGAATTTGCAGACGCTGCTATGAAAACAGCTCCTTATGTCCTGCCAAGCTGGATCGACGTATCGTCGCACAGTATGTTTATTAAAACTACTTTAGATAGAAGTATCCCCTTATCTGTTGATTACTATCTGTTTTTTGGAAAATACGACAAAACATCTAAAAACAGAGCGCTTGACAGCAGGGTCTATAAGGATGCCAAAGGTATTTTCGGGTTTAATGCCGATCACAACACTATCCTGACAGATAAAGAATCATTAGTGAAATTTAATGAAATTTTAAATCAAAAGATTTAAATTCCGAATATTTTGTGCAGATTAACTTTGTTCGGCATTACCGGCAGTTCTATTTGTTTCCCAGCCAAATATGAAGAAAGGTAAATCGCATGAACAGCTTCAAGCGCTTTATACCCATCGTAACCCGATGATGCTATATCGGTTTGGTTGTTTTTTAGTAATTTTTTAGCCTCAAGATATTCTTTTTTGAAATAATTTATTCCCTTAATATCCGGGAATGGCTTCTCCGAAAGATCCCTGAATCCAGTGTAATATTTCGATTTAGTATTAAGATATAGATTCTGATACCCGTTCCCGATGACTATTTTGCCTTCAGTACCCGATATCTGAATTTCGAACACGAAGTAATTTCTGGCCCCCCCAGCTTCCAGAAAAATATCAACGCCGGATTTTGTCTTGAGCCATGCCACTGCTCTTTTCTCAAATCCCGCCCGCATTTTTTTCTGTATTTCGCCTCTGACACTGCTTATGTCTCCGAAGAAATATCTGATTATGTCTATCATATGCGTTCCGTCATGAAGGAGCGGCCCTCCGCCCTGCGCTATGTCTGTGCTAATGCTACCGCTGCCTGCGGAAAGAACTGAAGCGTAAACTGTCTTTACTTCACCTATCCTGTTATTGGTCAGCATTTTTTTTACTGCGCGGTATCTGGCGTCGTATCGGCGTTCGTGATTGACAATAAGATTTACTTTGTGTTTTCTGCATTGCGAGAGAAATTCTCCAGCGTCCTTAAGATTTGACGCTATCGGTTTTTCGCATATGATAGCAGTTGCTCCATTCTTTGCGGCAAATATACCGATCTCTGCGTGTGAATTTGTCCATGTAGCAATGATAACCAACCACGGATGTTCTTTAACAATTAATTCACGATAGTCCGTGTATAGATTCTTTTGATGCAAGCCCGCTGTTTCGGCAAATTTATTAAGCCTGTCTTTGTTTATATCGCAGGCGCAGTTGATTTTTATCCCAGCTGCCTTTGCGCCTCCGTAATGAGTGCACGGTTTAAAGCGCAACGGATCGTTCTCGAGTAAAAAGCCTATTCTTCCGCATCCTATGAGTGCTGTTTTTATATTTTTCATGATAATTTCCCGTATTCCTATAGAACGGAATAAATTTAATATCCAGTATTGATTATCGGCATAATAAATCTCGATTAATGGACTATGATATTTATACAATATCTTTTTTTGGATAAAATTTATTAATACAGAAATTGATGATTATTCTACCTTATCATCACTTTTATAAGCAAAGTCATAGTAAAAGTCAGACAGTATGAATAATTTTACTATTTTTAATCTTATTCTTTCATGTAGACTGTTTGTATAATCGGGTACTTTTCACTTGACATACGTTCAAGTCCATCCGTATATTTCTGTTTTACCCTAAATAAATAAAGCAATATGAGTAATAATATCCAAACATTATATAGTGAGCTGAAGGATAAAGTTAATCCCACCCGATTAAAAGAAATCAGCATTGATATAATCAGCAAATTTAAAAACAGGGATGATGAATATTTTGTTCAGTTTGCAAAATTAATTGGAGTCGATTCATTTAATGAAAACATCAATAGAATATTCGCGAAGATAATCCAGATTTATCATCCTGATAAATTTACTATAATAAATAATGAAATTGAATCAGTATATAAAAACAACAAATACGAGGATTTGCTGCGCTTAAAAAACATTTACCTTATCGATTATAAAAGTTTACAAACGATTATAACTTACGATTATATCCGAAAAGAAGATCGTGCTTATAGTGAAGATGATTTTGCATACGCTGAGTACGACTTTGACGGGGAAGATATTTTCAATGACGCAGAATATGATAATGCTATTGAAGATAGCGTTTATCCCCGCGAGTATGGCTTTGCTGAAGCGGTTAACCACCTTTTCTTCGGTAACCTTGATTATACTTTGTCAGCATCGGATTTGAGAAATATTGATGGCGAGCTGGATTTGTCGGATTATGAGATAAACGATTTAGCAGGCATAGAGAATTGTATTAATACGACTATTTTAAATCTTTCCGGAAATAATATTATTAAAATATATCAATTATCCGCGTTATCAAGATTAAAGTCTTTATTCTTATCTGAAAACAGTATTGAAGATATATCCGGATTGAATTCCCTGGCATTACTTCAGGAAATAGATTTATCTTTTAATAATATTGAAGACATATCAGTATTGCTCGAATTGCCGGAATTGAAATATGTAAATGTAATTCATAATCCTTTAAAAGATAAAACAGTTATTAACAAACTATTAAAGAAGGGAGTAATTGTAATCTATTAAAGGCGAATTAATTAAGCATATTGAAAAAAATTAAATTTTATTTATCCAACTGATCGAAACATGACATGGAAAAATTATACATGGAATTCCGGGGATTATCAAAAGCATTCGTCTGCTCAGTTCAAATGGGCACAGGAACTGATACATAAGCTTTCCCTTAATGGAACGGAAACTGTTCTCGACATCGGTTGCGGAGACGGGAAAATCACCGCATTGATAAGCTCATATTTAAATGAGGGGAATATTGCAGGTATCGACAGTTCAAAAGATATGATTATGCTGGCTGAGAAAAATTTTCCGGTGGTGAAATATCCAAATCTAAATTTTTTTTTAATGAACGCTTCAAATCTCAATTTTACAGATCAATTCGATATTGCATTTTCAAATGCCGCATTGCATTGGATAAAAGAACAGATCCCGGTTTTGAAAGGAGTAAGGAAAGCTTTAAAAAAATCCGGGAGAATATTATTCCAAATGGGAGGAAAAGGGAACGCAAAGGATATTCTAAATGCAGTTGAAGAATCCATGAGAGCAAAAAAATGGCAAAAATATTTTAATGATTTTTCTTTTCCCTATTGTTTTTGTTCACCCGATGAGTATGAAAAATTTTTAGATGAAGCCGGTCTGGTTCCCAAGCGCCTGGAACTTATTCCGAAAGATATGAATCAAAAGGGAAGGAATGGTCTTGCGGGTTGGATCAGAACAACCTGGCTGCCTTATACAGATAGAATCCCGATGGAATCCAGGGCAGATTTTATTGATGAAATAATAGATTTGTACAGTAAAAGCTTCCCTGCCGATAATGCAGGCTTTTTCCACGTAAAGATGATCCGGCTGGAGGTGGAAGCAATTAATGCGTGACAGAACGGAAGCTGTTATTATTATTTGTTTTTTTATAATTTCAGGATCAAGGTAATTTATTATTAATAAATTTGTATTTTGAGGTATAATGTGAAACGTTCGAGAATAGTCGATCTTCTTAAATCCGAGGGTTCTGGATTTGATGTGCTTGTCAAGGGATGGGTAAGAACAAAGCGCGTTTCAAAGGGTTTGTGTTTTGTGGAGATAAACGACGGATCGTGCTTGAAAAATATACAGGCAGTTGCGGATGAAAGCATGCCAAAGTATTCAATATTTGCTAATCTGACTACGGGTACAAGTGTTGCAATCATGGGCAGGCTTATCGATTCTCCGGCAAAGGGACAAAAGTTCGAGTTGCAGACAAAAGATGTCGAGATTTACGGCAAGGCAGATGCTGGCGAATTTCCGTTGCAGAAAAAAGGACACTCGTTTGAGTTCTTACGGGAGATTGCACATCTGCGGCCGCGGACTAATACGTTCGGCGCTGTATTCAGGGTGAGGAACGCGCTTGCCTTTGCTATTCATAAATTTTTCCAGGAACGGGGTTTCCTGTATATCCATACACCTATTATCACAGGCAACGACTGCGAGGGCGCTGGACAGATGTTCAGGGTCACTACTCTCGATGCAAAATCAGCGAACGACAGCCAGAACGCATCGGACTTCTCAGAAGATTTTTTCGGTAAAAAAACGGCTCTTACAGTTAGTGGACAGCTCGAGGGTGAGCTCGTGGCAACAGCACTCGGGAATATTTACACGTTCGGGCCAACCTTCCGCGCCGAGAACTCGAATACGACCCGCCATCTTTCCGAGTTCTGGATGATTGAACCTGAAATGGCTTTTGCTACTCTTGAAGATAATATTGCTATAGCAGAAGAGTTCCTGAAATATATCTTTAAATACTGTCTTGAGAACTGCAAAGAAGACATGGAATTTTTTGACCAGAGGATACAGAAAGGAGTCATAGCTAATCTCGAAGGCATCATAAAATCGGAATTTACTGCAATTACCTATACAGAGGCTGTAGATATACTTGTAAAATCCGGCGAGAAATTCGAATTTCCCGTTAAGTGGGGAATAGATATGCAGTCTGAACATGAGAGATATCTGACTGAAAAGAAATTTAAAAAACCAGTAATCGTAATAGATTTTCCTAAGGAAATAAAAGCTTTCTATATGAAAGTTAATGCTGACAATAAGACTGTAAGAGCTATGGATGTTCTTGTCCCCGGCATAGGGGAGATAATCGGCGGCAGCGAGCGCGAAGATAATTATGATGTGCTTAAAAGCAGAATGGTTGAGCTTGGGCTTAATCCGGATGAGTACTGGTGGTATCTTGACACCAGAAAATTCGGTTCTGTCCCGCATGCGGGATTCGGGCTTGGTTTTGAGAGAACAATTCAGTTTATTACCGGAATGCAGAACATCAGGGATGTAATTCCTTTTCCGAGAACACCAAAGAGCGCGGAGTTCTAGCTCTATTTTTTTTAAATTAAAATGCCGATAACTGAACTATGATTCTTGTAATATCGGTATTAGAAAAATAACTATTTCCGCAATGCAAAAATATAAATTTATAATAACATTAGTGTCGGTTTTGGTTCTGTCTGCGAGGAGTGATATTTCTGACATTGTGAAGATTCCTTCTGCTGAACATCCTTCGGCAAATATTGACAGACTAAACGCAATTATTACAACTGATCCGACGGGTAAAGAAATATTCGCTGTTAAAGATTTATCCTACAAAGGTGAAAGTAATCCATTGATTACAGACATTCTTCTATCATTCAATACACCCTCTGCAAATCTGAGAAAAGATGATTCGGGAAAATATATAATACGAAATGCTTTATATAAATTTATAGATAGATACGGAGTATTAGGCGGAGGAGGGGCCGCGTTTTTCCGCAGAGATCATATTGTTGAAATTGAACCTTCCAGAAATTTATGGCTGGGAAGCGCGGGAGACCTGGGTTCATTCTCCCTGGAATTCAGAGTGTATCCGTCAAATTTTAATAACGAAGGCATTCTTTTTTCCAGAGTAGGCTATTTTTCAGGAAAGAAAAACGGTATAGAAATTAAAATAAAAGATAGAAAAGTAATAGTCCAGCTTTTCCGTTTATTCAAAGATGCAAAAGGGATCAGATATGATGCGAAATTAATAAGAGGCAGAGAACTTGACAATAAAAAATGGCATCATTTTATGCTGAGTTTTGACAGGGTATCCGGCAAGGTAGCGAAATATATAAACGGAATGGAAGAAGATGTGATATATGCAACAGCAACTGATAAGCCTTTTGAAGATGTTTATGAGCCTTCTTTTGAATCTGTAGATATGCCTGCGGCATTTATCGGGAAAAATTTTTACGGATATATCGATGAATTCAGAATAATGTATCGGCATATTGATGACTTAAAAAAAGAAACCGATATCGCGTATAATAATTATAAGAAGCTGGGGATAATTGACAGACTGCCACTGAACAAAAATGGAATTATAACAAGTCCTGTATATGATTTCGCATCCACAGGGACGTCTGTGTCATTAGTAAAATGGAATGAACTATTAAATGATAACACATATATCTGGATGGAGTTCCGGATAAGCGATAATTTATTCGAAAAAGATGATAAAACACTTAAATGGTACAGGATTGTCAATAATCAGAAAAATATTTATTTAATGAAGGAAGCCGGTGAATATTTAAGAGGAAAATACTATCAATGGAGGGCGTATCTGGTTCCGTCACCGGATGGTAAAACATCGCCGTATTTTTACGATGTCGAATTGACTTATCGGCTTGATCCGCCTCCTTCTGCTCCGCAGTTCCTTAATGTTGCCGGTACGGGCGATATGTCAGTGCGCCTCAGATGGAACAAGAATGTTGAGCATGATATTCTCGGGTACAGGATTTATTATGGTGTTGTTCCTGATAAATACGACGGTATTATTGGATATATAAACGGAAAAAGAATCACCAATGATTTTAATGAAAACAGAAAATATATTGAAGTTGAAATAACCAATAATATCATTGAAGAGAATAAAGACAAAGATACAACAGGCGTCCTGGAATATCCTTTGATGGAAAATACAGTTCTTTACTTTTTTACTGTCAGCGCTTATGATTCATACAGGCCTGACACCCCCTATAATCACGAATCTTTATTATCAGTCGAAGTGAAAGCCCGTCCATTTGCAGGCTCTGAAATAAAATAAGGAATATCTGTACACGATTTTTTTCTTGCAATCGATAATTTACTATTTGATAAATTATTAAAATTTTTTTTGATATAATTATATGAATAAAGAAAATATAAAAATATTAGATAAAAAACTTACTATACCCGGATCTGTAGAAAAAGAAATTACAGAAATAATCAATAAACTCTCAGATAAAGGATATGAATGCTATCTTGTAGGCGGATCTGTACGGGATCTTGTTCTTGGCCATGAAGTGCTGGATTTTGATTTTGCTACAAATGCGCGGCCGGAACACGTAATGAATCTTTTTCGAAGGGTGATACCTACAGGCATTAAACACGGCACTGTCTCAGTTTTGATGAAAGACAGACAATACGAGATAACAACATACAGGGCCGACGGAAAATACATTGACGGCCGCAGGCCTGATACTGTTTCATTTTCAGATACGCTGGAGCAGGATGTTAAAAGACGCGATTTTACGATTAACGGCCTTGCCTATGATTTGGCGAAGGAACAGATCATTGACTATGTTAACGGGCTTGAGGACATCGGTAAAAGGCTTATCAGGTCTATCGGCGATCCGATAGACAGATTCAGCGAAGACGGACTCAGGCCTTACAGGGCATGCAGATTTGCCGCAAAGCTATACTTCAGCATTGATACGGATACTTTGTCCGCCATACCCAAAACTCTCGAAACAGCAAAGGCTGTATCGGCCGAGAGGGTGAGGGATGAGCTCTTAAAGATAATGGATACCGAAAAACCATCAATTGGATTGGAATATATGCGCGAGTCGGGTTTAATGGCTATTGTGCTTCCGGAACTTCTCGAAGGGTTTAATCTAAGACAGAATAAATATCATATTTATGATATTTATTATCACAGTTTATATTCCTGTGATGCGATACCGGGCGCAGACCGCATTATTAAATTTGCAGCTCTGCTTCATGATATAGGGAAACCCATTACCAGAAAGGAAGGGGAGGATGGTGAAGGCACTTTTTATAATCACGAGGTAGTTGGCACAAAGATAACCAGACGTATAATGAAAAGGTTAAAATTTTCCAATGAAGAAATCATAAAAGTCACGAATTTGATAATAAACCATATGTTCCATTATGTGGATGACTGGACAGACGGAGCCGTGCGGAGATTTATGAGAAAAGTCGGGCTTGAAAACCTTGACGATCTTTTAATGCTCAGGCTGGCTGACAGAAGAGGCAATGGCCAGCGGGACGGCCTTCCGGCTCCGATTATGCAACTGCAGAGAAGGATAGCAAAAGTCATTGAAGAAGACAGCGCACTGACCGTAAGGGATCTAGATATAGACGGCCATGATATTATGACTGAATTCAACGTAAAGCCCGGGCCTGTCATAGGTAAAATACTGAACGAACTTCTTGAAATGGTTCTTGACGATCCTGAAGCAAATAAGTGTGAAATCCTTCTTTCCAAAGCAGAGAAGATATACAACCGGCTTAGTGAATAACAATTGCAATATTAAATCTTATATCCCTGTATAAACAGTTCGGGGCTAATAGGCTGATTCAGTTTGTAACAGAAATTTTGAGATGCATTCTAAGTTTTAGAGATTGCATAAATAATTATTAAAAATTTTGGGAAGAATTCAGTTGTATTTTATTAGTGTAATCTTAACTATATTTTAAGAAAACGAAATATAATGACAAATAACGGTTCAGAAAAATATCCCAATATATTTCAATCAGGCCGTATCGGCAGACTCATTTCAAAGAACAGGATAAAATACGCAGCAACTGAGACTAATTTTCCTTTCGGCGATGGATATGTGAGCGACAAAGAGGTCGCATACATGGAAGCGCAGGCAAGGGGAGGAGCAGGCATAGTGACCACTCAGGGAGCTTATCCGGATAAGCTCGGAGAGGGTAAGGGCTTTAAGGGTTCTATGGCTATTTACGATGACCGTTTTATTCCCGGGCTTGCTCGCATAGCGGATGTAATACGTAAACACGATGCGCTTTCGTGCCTTCAGATTTTGCATTGCGGCAGGGAAGGCGGCGTTGAACTGGATTACTGCCTTATGCCGTCTATTGTTCCTCAGAAGCTTTCTTATTTTAAACCGCCTCGCGAAATGACAAAAGATGAAATAAAACAGGCTATTAGTGATCATATTGAAGCAGCAAGGCGGGCTAAAGATGCCGGTTTTGATATGGTCGAGCTTTCCGGAATAGTGGGTTATTTAATATCGACATTCATTTCAAGATATACTAACAAACGCACTGATGAATACGGCGGCGATCTGCGCTCCAGATGCAGACTGATGATAGAGATAATTCAGGGAGTAAAAGCACGCGTTGGCGATATTCCGGTGGGCATAAGGCTGTGCGGTCATGAACTGCTGGATGATCGCGGCGGCAACACGATGGATGAGAGCATAGAGACGTTCAGGATTGCGGAAGAAGCGGGGGCTGACTTTTTAAGCGTGACCGTCGGATGGCACGAGTCGTCGCAGTCTGTCATTACAAGGGATGTGCCCATGGGGCATTGGCTTCCTGTGGCCGAAGCAGTAAAGAAGAAAGTGAATATACCAGTCATGATGGCGTTCAGACAGTTCTTCCCGCATATTCCGGAGAAAGCTATCGCCGGAAACCGGATCGATTTCTGGGAATTGTGCAGGCCCATGATAGCTGACCCCGAACTGCCGGTTAAAATAAAAGAAGGACGTGAAAACGAAATCATACCATGCGTTGCATGCAATCTTTGCTTTTCCAGACTCTATTATCATCAGCCCATAATGTGTACAGTAAGGCCGAACCTCGGACATGAGGCAGAGGAGGACTGGGGCTATTATAGATTTTATCCCGCAAAAAAAAATAAAAAGATTATTATTATCGGCGGAGGGCCGGCAGGTCTTCAATGCGCTGCTGTTGCTGCAGGCAGGGGCCATAATGTAATTCTCTATGAGAAGAAGAAGGAATTAGGCGGCAGCATGCTTCTTGCTTCTAAAGTGGATGAAGGAGCAATAGAGTTGTTAAGGCCTGTGAATACCCTGGAGGCTCTTTGCAGAAAAGCGGGTGTGGAATTCCGGCTCAGTAAGGAATATACGGGAGAGATGCTTGAAGATATGCAAAAAAAGAAAGAAGTTGATGCCGTGGTAATTGCATCAGGATCTGTTTTTAAAGAATCGCATAATATCCTTACACCTCACAATATTATTGCTGAAGAGAAAAAGCCAGGCCGTAATATTGTTATAATTGGCGGCAGCGGCACCGGTCTCGGGATTGCAGTATTTCTGCTGAGAAATAATGACTACCGGATTACGATAATCGAAGAGGGATCGAAGCCAGGCAGAGATGTGAATCCATTTTATTTATGGCAGTATATGGGTCTTATGAAAAAGAAGAATGTGATATTCTATACGCGTTCCAGGGTTATTGAAACAGGAGAAAAAACAGTTCGTTTTGCTTGCCCTAAAGGCGAAATAGTTTTAAATCCTGACAGCATCATTATGGCTCGATCAGAGCCAAACAAAGCATGGCATAATGCGTTTATTGATATAACCCCGGAAGTATATTTTATCGGGGATGCAAAAAAGCCGAGGCGTCTCCAGAACGCGATACACGATGGATATCGTACAGGGATGGCATTATGATACCGGTAATAGACAAAGATAAATGTACTGCATGCAGGAAGTGTATTGAAATTTGTCCTCCGCAGGCAATATCGCTGAAGGATGATGCAGCCTGTATAGAAGCTGATCTATGCGAAGAATGCGGCTTTTGTGCAGCCGAATGCCCTGTTAATGCGATTACAATACCTTTCCCTATATCCGGCAGGTAGCTTCACTTTTTCTTAAAAAATCCTTCCAGCCTCTCCTGAAATTCTTTTTTTCCTGCAAGTTCGGTTACAAATTGCCGTTCTTTATCCAGCTGGGAATCGAGGCCCGAATACAGGGATTGATTAACCAGTTCTTTAAAATAGATGATTGTCTCCATAGGAAGAGATTTTAATTCATCTATCATTTTTTGCAGACGTTCTTCCAGTTCTTCCTCATCCACAACAAAATTGACAAGGCCGAGTTTCTGCGCTTCGTCCATCGAAATATTTTTTGAAAATAGATATAGCTCATTAAATTTTTTTGCTCCGACTATACGTGAGATCAGAATGCTGCCTCCTCCGTCCGGCGTAAGTCCGATCCTGCGGTAACCAAGGTTCATGATTGTTTTCTTTGTGGCAATGGACAGGTCACATGCAGCAGCAAGCCCTGCGCCTGCTCCTATCACAACGCTTTCCAGAACAGCAATAACTATAGCGCTTGTATTTCTTATTATTTTAATGATCTTGTTAAACATGTCCGCTTCTTCATTTACGAGTGCCTTTTTGTCTTTTGCATCTTTAAAATCAATTAAGTCTCCGCCTGAACAGAAAACCTTGCCTGACCCTCTTAAGACAATAATTGAGGGTTTTTCGGCTTCCGCTTTTGTAAAGGATTCCAGCAGAGCCTTGAATAAATCATAATTCATGGCATTTTTTTTGTCAGGCCTGTTAAGGGTGATTGTGCATATGTCATCTTGAAAAGTTTCAAACACTTCATTCATGTGTTATCTCCAGTGAGCGGGTGCTTATCTGCCGGCAGCAGTAAGTTTTTGTTCTAATTTTTTTATGACCAGACTGAAATCCTTCGGGAATATTCCCGAAATCCTGATATCGCCTGGCAGTGATTCAAAGTAATTTATAGCGATCCTTTGAACTCTTGGATCATTGCTGTTTATTGCTGATTTTACAGGCCCTCCTATGAACGCGTTCGGCAGCAGTTTAATAGCTTCAGCAGCCATAATCGGTTCTATCGGAGTCGCGTAATTATAGGATGCTGTTTTATCGTGAATGCCTGTGTAATGTGATTCAATGATCTGCATTATAGCGCGTGCTGAAGCAATATATAATTTTTTAAGAACCTCATTTGTCTCTTTATAAATTTTTAATTGTCTGCTTTCGCTGTCTCTGGGCAATTGAGGTATATCCTCCAGCATTTTAAGTGAATTCAATTTAATTTGAACTTCATCCTTTTGCAATAGCCGTATAATTTTTTCAGTTATAGATATTATTTCTTTGAAATATTCAACATTATACTTATTGATTTTATTGGACATACTTTTCCTCCTTGCTTTAATCTTTATAAAAAAAGTATTTACAATAAATTAAAACTTTTTACACGCGTAAAAATAATAACTTTGTTCATTTAAAGACTGTGCTTTTTTTTTATTGTTAGTTTCCATGGTGATCCACGCTTCGCGCACAGCAATCGCGGAGCTGATTCCTAATGTGCCGATCAGGAGAGCAGGCCTGTAATCTTTCCAAACGCTTACCGCGGTGTTTTGCTTCTTTACAACGCCATAAGTATGGAGTGTTGCAAATGTAAGAATAAAAACGAACGGCAATGAGATAAAAAACGTGATCTCAAATCTGCGTAAAGGGCTTTCAGTATCAGCGGTATTTCCGGCTTGTCCTGAATTGTCGGATAATTTGTCATTGAGTGCAACATAATCGGACCGGGCATATCGGATATATTCATCTGATATATAGTGCGAATATCGGACCTCCCCATATCCTGAATGTATTAGTTGTAACACAATGAAAAAAGTTAAGAATGCAAATCTGATTATTTTCAAAGATGTTGTTATTCCTTATCAATATTTTTTAAAAATAATCCGGAAATATTTTTTTAAGCTTTTTTTTCTGCCCGGGATTCTGCTTCTGGGGTGCAGTCAGAATCGAACTTTTAATAGCATCTTTGCATCCGCATGTTCGCTCCTTCCCCATGTACGGCAGCAGAGACTTTATAAGATTTTTTGCATTGTCAGCGTTTTTGTTTAAGTTGCTGATCAGCATTTCAACTGTTACGTGTTCTTCATCCTCCTTCCAGCAGTCGTAGTCGGTGCTCATACAGATGATTGAGTAGCATATCTCTGCCTCTTTCGCCAGCTTTGCTTCCGGCAATGTGCTCATATTTATAATTCCTGCTCCCCATGACCTGTACATGTGGCTTTCTGCCCTTGTCGAAAATGCAGGGCCTTCCATGCATATGACTGTTTCCTTTGTATGAAGCTTGAGGCCGTTTGCTTTTGCGACGGGTATAATAAGTTCATGAAGCCTCGCACAGAACGGATCAGCAAACGCTACATGAGCAGCAACTCCGTCCCCGAAAAAAGTACTCGGTCTGTTTTTTGTCCTATCGATTACCTGATAAGGAAGAATAAAATCAAGAGGCTTTATTTCATCTTTAAGGCTGCCTACAGCTGAAAATGCCAGTATCTCTTCAACTCCTATCATCTTTAAAGCGGCAATATTTGCCCGTGAATTTACTTCATGAGGAAGAATGAAATGTCCTTTGCCATGCCTTGGAAGAAAAGCAACTAAAGCTTCATCAATCTTTGCAATGACTATTGAATCCGAGGGTTTTCCCCATGGGGTGTCCAAAGATAATTCATTTATTATTTGCGCCCCTTCTATTTCGTAAATACCTGAACCACCGATAACAGCAACCTTTACTTTTTCCATAGTGCTTTTCTTCTCCAGTTAATGAGTTTCGTAATTTAGTATTATAGAATTAAATTCATGTCAAGATAAAATCGATCGAAATATCGTCTCATGGTAATCCAATTCAGACGAAATATTATTCGAAAAACCGATTTAATAATTTAGTTAATATTCTGGAAAACTTTATAATTCCAATAAATTTCAATGCGTTATTTGTGTTATTATAGATCAATACACGTATTATTTATGATGTAATATAGCGTTCATTACGCTCTACGTAGCGTTCATTACGTTCTATGTAGCGTTCATGACAATCCGCTTTACAGTAAGAATTTTTTATGATATTATTGAGAAAATAATTCTTAAGGATAGAAACATGAGAATCACGGCAGAAATTTGTTTTAAAGGCAAGCCTCCATTTTATATACCTGTTACTTACAGACGAAACATTGTGAGCCTTATAAGAGAGGCGATAAGGTCAGCTGATAACACTCATGAAATATATAGTAAATACTGGGGAAACACAAATACACATAGTGTAAAGCCCTTTACATTTTTTTTGTCCGTTCCGGATGTAAGCTATATTGATTTTAATGACAGAAGACTTATAAGATTAAATGACAAATATTTTAAACTTTATATTACATCCAGTGATTCAACTTTCCTTTCTATTCTGCACAAATGGCTGTCGGATACTCCTAATAAATCATTTAATTTATTTAACTATAATGTGGAGATAAAGGGAATAATTTTAAAAGAAGTAAAAACAATACATTCCAGCTTTGAGCGTTTTAAAATACTGTCACCGGCCATTGTTAGGGATGTGGCAGTCGAAGGAAGAAAAAGAAAGAGCATGGGATATTTATCCTGCAATAATCCGGATTTTGAGGATTCGCTTGCTTATTCAATTATAACTCTTTGCAGGAAATTTTTACATAGTAAAATATTAAATAGAAATGATATTGAATTAGATACGTCTCTATGCGTGAGTTCAATAATCTACCATTACATGGAAACTATTCCTGTTACTATAGGCATAATTGGAATTAAAGCAGATGATGAGGTACTTGAACTGATATACAATGCAGGGCTTGGAGCCAGACGCAGCCAGGGATTCGGTATGGTGGATTTACTGACTGAAGCTGATTATGATTCTATAACTGTAATGGAAGAACTGGCTTAAAATCTTTAAGCATTTTCTTTAAATAAGAATTAAATGTCATAATTTAATTCCGGCATGAGTAGTAATTTTTTTAATTAAATTATAACTGTTTTTATAGCCAACCCAAAATTTCAACTCTTTATTGTATAAAAATCAATCTATAATTTATATTTGACAAAATTTGTTTTATAATTACTTACTATTCTGTCTAAAATAAAGAAGTTCAATAGCTTCATAAAAGGACATATTTATTAAAATAAAAACCAGGGAGGCTATATGTTTGAAAAACTTTTCAGGCTGAAAGAAAATAATACAAGCGTAAAAGTCGAGGTTTTAGCCGGAATTACGACATTTATGACAATGGCGTATATTATTGCCGCTAATCCGATGATCCTTTCGGCTGCGGGAATGGATAAGGGCGCGGTGGTGCTGGCGACATGTATTGTCAGCGGTATCATTACAATTGTAATGGGATTATTCTCCAACTATCCTATAGCGCTTGCACCGGGCATGGGGATAAATGCATTCTTTGCTTTTGCGATCTGCAAAGGCATGGGAATTGACTGGCGAGTAGGACTTGGCTTCTTTTTTATTGAAGGTATAATAATATTAATCATAACAATGACAAAACTTCGTGAATTGGTGATCAATTCAATTCCAATGTCTTTAAAATGCGCCGTAAGCGTTGGTATAGGTCTTTTCCTTGCGTTTATCGGCTTTGAAAACGCGGGTTTTATCGCCAAGTCTGATGCTACATTAATAACTATAGCTCAGATCGGCAACCCGGATGTTTACCCGAAAATAATCCTTGTGGGAATTGTTTTAATATTAACCACGATCCTGCTTTTTAAAAAGGTAAAAGGCTCCATCCTTATAGGAATCATCGTCGGGACTTTGCTCAGCTTCATTCCGTTTTTCCATGCAAAAGGTGAAGCATTGCAGTTCCTTTCGCCATCCCTTGCGCCTACATTTTTTGAGCTGGATATCCTTGGAGCGTTCCAATGGTCATTTGCTGCATTGATCGTTACCCTGCTTTTTGTGGATTTTTTTGATACAGCAGGGACAGTTATCGGGCTTGCGGTAAAATCTAAAGTCGTGGGCAAAGATGGAAAAATTCCAAGGATAGGCAGAGTATTAATGTCCGATTCATTCGGCCCGATTTTAGGTTCCCTCTTCGGCACCTCAACAGTCACTTCATATATTGAAAGCGCGGCTGGTATAGAAGAGGGCGGCAGGACCGGTTTGACTGCAGTTGTTGTCGGAGTATTGTTTTTAGTTTCGATTGTAGCTGCTCCTCTTGTTGGATTTGTCCCATCGACTGCAGTTGCTCCTGCGCTTATAATTGTCGGAATAATGATGATGGAATCAGTAACAAGAATAAATTTTTCCGATTATTCTGAAGCAGTTCCGGCGTTTATTACCATCGCGGTTATGCCGTTTACTTACAGCATATCCAACGGAATATTTATGGGCTTTTTATCCTATGTTCTTATTAAATTGCTTTCGGGCAAAGCAAAAGAAGTATCTGTTGTAATGTATGTTCTGGCTGTATTCTTCCTGTTATTCTTTATTTTCAGCCCGGTTTATAAATAAACTGATCTTTAAATTAGCATTAGTAAATTACCGCGCCTGCCACTGGCTTGTGCGGTATTTTTTTTATTTTTTAGCTTGATTTCTCCGATTGTTGTGGCCGATGATAATCGGATAAATATTTTTTCTGGAGGCAGCACTTTGAAACTGGAATATTTACAAATCTGTAAAATAAATTTATTTTCTGCCATGAAAAATTTATTAAAACGTAACCTGATAAATATTCTATTAATTTTTTCTCTTTTTATCGGAACCGGACTTCTTGAGACTGCTCATGGTGATACCGGAAATTCAACAAGCGGTTACACACAGAAAGGTAATTTCGAACTCGGCGGTGCTTTCGGCACTCCCTCCGGATTAAATGCGCGGTACTGGTTTACCGAGAGGTTCGGCCTGGACGTCAACGCCGGAGTATCGCTCGAAAAACAGCTTGCATTCACTGTCGATTTTTTGGTTGAGGATTTTAAACTTTACAGATCGAGCACATTCGAAACAAGATTTTTTTACGGGATCGGCTGTCTTTTCTCAAAGGATGACGACGATAATAATAAAAATAATATACGCATACCTCTGGGATTATCCTTTCCAATGATGCAGTATCCTATTAATTTTTCAATCTATGCTGCCCCCGCTTATGTACTGAATCCGAAATCCAAATTTGAAATAAATTATGGTGTCGGTATCAGATACAATTTCAGCATGGCTTCGGATATAAGGGAAAGACAGTATAATCTGGAAAGGGAGCTTGGAAGACTGGAAAATGATATTGAATCCCTAAGGGAGGGATTGGATCTTACAAAGGGCAAGCTGGCTGAAACCGAAGGAAAGCTGTCCGATACCAAGGGGAAACTTACACAGAAAGAAGGAGAGCTTAATTTAACAAAGGAAAAGCTCGATGACCTGACGCAGAGGCTTGACACTTTAAAACATAAACTCGGAAAAACCGAAGGCGAACTTGACACTGCCAAAAACAAATTAGAGTTAACGACCAAACAGCTAGATGATACAAAAAACCAGCTTGATGATGTTAAAAAAGAACTGAATGATACGAAAAAGAACCTGGATGATAAACAGCTTGAATTAACAAAAAAGCAGATCGAACTCAACAATGCCAGGATCATTATAGAGAATGCATACATCGGGAAGGAGAAGGAACAGGAAGAGGAAAAAATTGCCAGAAAGCAGAAAGAACTGGATGAACAAAAATCCAGATTAGATAATCAGAAGAAAGCATGGGAAAAGATAAAAGCTCACGAAGCCCGGAAGAGGGAAGATCTAAAGAAAAAATGCGAGGAACGAGGCGGGATTATAGATGAATATGGTTACTGCGTCTGCCCTGAGAAACAGGAATGGGATCCGAGGACGGACAAATGCGTATGCATTAAGGGTTATTACAGGCTTCGGCCGTCTGATGAATGCAAGGCATGCGAGGTAATAAAAGAGAGCGGTGAATGCACAACCGGATGCAGGGATGATCAACAGAAGGTCCAGCTTAAAAAGGGGCCGCACAAATATGTCTGCGTAAGGAGATGCCGTAAAAGTAATGAGTTGTGGTCGAATCGCAAAGGAGAATGTGTTTGCAGGGACGGTTACTATAGAAGCGACAGCGGCGAATGCGTTAAGAGGCAGTAAATATATTTTTATTTGTAAGTAGATTATTGTGTAAGCCGGAGAAAAAATCCTTATAATATGGGTTATTGTCAAAGGCGTTTTTAATAAATAATCTTTGCTTCTTCGGCCCCCTAAATCCCGCTGAAGGAGGACTTGAAAATTTATAGTCTCCTTCAGGGGCGTGGGGGCGAACGAGATATGGAGGAATTATAATGAGTTTTGCAAAAAGGGAATGGATCGCGCTTGGAATATCTGCGATTGTTACAATAATATTTATCGCGCTTATGACGGTTTTTCTGGGAACCGGAACAATGGGCATTATGCTCTTTGGAACAGATTCTGCGTATTATCCTTTTACGCTCTATAATCTTATGTATTTTTTCTTTTTCATCGGACTCGGCCAGCTTTGGGTCAGATGGCTGAGCACCTATGAGGAAAAAGTATTCTTAAAAAAATCCGGTTTCCTTCCTGAAGACGATAAAGCAATGCTTAAAAGCGATGATGAGATCGAGAAAATAAGAGTAAATACAGCTAATGCTGCCATGAGAGGCGAGGCTTTCCTGCCCGGGCTGATAAATAACTGCATCAACCAGTATTTTAAATCGCACTCAGTGAGCGATACGATATCTGTCCTAAACAGCGACCTTGAACTCAATATTCACAGGCTAGATCTGCGTTATTCGATGTGCAGGTATATTATGTGGGCGATCCCGACTTTCGGGTTTATCGGTACTGTAGCGGGAATAGCAAGCGCGCTGACCAAACTTGACATCGTCAAATTTATGGGGACGCAAAGTGATAAGGTTGTGCAGTTCAAGATGCTTGCATCCGATCTGGGATTCGCCTTCGATACAACAATAGTAGCGCTTGTCCTTAGCTCAATATTCGTATTCATCATGCACATTGTGCAGAGCGGGGAAGAGGAAGTACTGAACAGATCCGGCAAGTACGTGCTGACTAATTTAATAAATAAACTGGCAATAAAAAAATAATTTAAAAACATGAGACGGCCTAACAGAGATTATAACATTTTTAATATATCAATGCTCGATACAATATCCGGAGCGTTGGGAGCTGTTATGGTCATTATGATCGTGCTCCTTACGCAGAAGATAGGCCTTGAATCAATGTCGTGCCAGGATATTAAAGAAGAGCTTATATCGACATCAAATCAGTTAAATGAGACTACTGAGGAACTCAGACAGACAAGAAAAGAATTAAGTAAAAAAACAACAGAGCAGACTTCTATAATTGATAAAGTATTCAGCATTACGAAGATTGTGGATAATACGGTAGTCAAACTTAAGGAGACGATCAATAAAATATATGAAGTAAATAAAGAGCTGTTCGAGAAGTCTCCCGAAAAAGGAATGTCTTTCCAGATACCAAAAAAGATAGTTATGCTGATAGATCTTTCCGGAAGCATGTCTCCTGAGAATAATAAATATAAAGAAGACAGGCTGTCCCAGCTGAAAGCCGCGATTAAAATGTTCATCGCAGGAATGGATCAGGAGTATTATATTGATATTGTTTATTTTCCCGCATTTCCGGAAAATATTGACAAAAAGTTGTATCCGAATTTTATAATTAAACCTGAACTTGATAATAAATGCAAAAATTTTGAGATGAGGGACGATGCTTACGATAATGCAGCCTTAATTTGCTATAAGTACGGTTACTTTGAAGGCGAATTAAAACAAATATTTTCCGAAGAGGATAAATTAAATTTTTATAATAAAATTGCCTGCCTTAAGGCATATCATGATACTCCTACTGAAACCGCTCTTGATTTTGTTTTAACTGACGGCAGATATAAAGATGCGGAAGGGATCATACTTTTCAGCGACGGACAGCCGGATTCTATCAGGAAGAAAAAAACAACAACAGATGCTTTGCTTAAACTTATAAAAAATAAAAACAAATCAAATAAGAAAATTTTTACTGTGGGAGTAGGAACTGAATTCAGAAACAAAGAAGATACTCTTGCTGTAGACTTTTGTAAAAGACTCGCAAGTCAGAATGAAGGATTTTATATCGGTTTTTAATTATAAATAAATTATGGAGTATTTTTATGAGCTATAAAACGATCAAATACGAAGTTAAAGACGGCATCGCCGCGGTAACCATTAACCGTCCGGATGTTCTTAACGCATTGAGCCCGGACGTTCTTAATGATCTGCTTTCAGTAAGCGAAGAAGCGGAAAAGGATAAGAATGTTAAGGTTGTCATCCTGACAGGCGAAGGCCGCGCTTTTGTTGCAGGAGCGGATATTGCCGCCATGAAAAATTTTACCACACAGGAAGCCCTCGCGTTTACAAAACTGGGACACGGTGTAATGAATTCATTTGAGAGGATGTCTAAGGCCGTACTCGCGGCTGTGAACGGGTTTGCGCTCGGCGGGGGAATGGAACTTTGTCTTGCAAGTGATTTTATTTACGCGTCCAAAAAGGCGAAGTTCGGCCAGCCGGAAATGAATCTGGGTATAATGCCGGGCTTCGGGGCAACTCAAAGACTCGCACATGTCGTTGGAATTAATAAAGCCCGCGAACTGATATATACCTGCGATATGATAGACGCTGAGGAAGCAAAGCGTATTGGGCTTGTTGCTGAGGTTTACGAAGCTGAAGAACTGATAAGCAAAGTGACAGAAAAGGCTAAACTCATTATGTCAAAAGGCCCGTGCGGGATTGCGGCCACTAAGCGAATCATGAACAAAGGACTCGGCATTGCTATGGATTCGGCTCTTGAGCTTGAACAGCAGGGTTTCAGCGCCCTGTTCGGCACCGAGGATAAACTGGAAGGTATAAGCGCATTCCTTGAGAAACGGAAGGCGGATTTTAAAAACAAATAGATATTATTGCAATTAGGGACAAGTACTTAATGCCTCACCCGGGAGACCCTGACGGCGGGCAGGATGCATGTTTATGGCTGGCCGATAGCTCCGGCCGGGTGAGTGCACAAGTCAAAGTATAAAAATATTATCTGGTTTAAAATATTTTACCCGGGTTCAGTATGCTGTTCGGATCGAATGCAGCTTTAATTCTTTTTGATAATTCTATTCCTTCTTTACTTACCGCGAGATTTAAATAATTCTTTTTAGTCAACCCGATTCCATGCTCACCTGTAAGCGTACCGCCGTAGAAAATCGCTTTTTTAAATATGTATTTTTTTATTTTAGGGACAAGCTTATTCCATTTTTCAATGTTCATATCACCTTTCAAAATATTAATATGAACATTACCGTCGCCTGCATGGCCGTAAATAATCGATCTTAGAGATTCGGTATTTAAATAAGTCTTTATATCCTTAATAAAAACAGGAACCTTTGATCTGGGTACGACAGTATCTTCTCCGAAAAAAATACTGCTTGCATTTTTTATAGATTCTCTGATGGATCTTCTTGTTTTCCATAATCTTTCTTTTTGAATTTTTGTATTTGCTGCAATGATTTCGTATTTAGTGTTAATCAGATTGTTTAACCGGTCTAAATCCTTCATCAGGTCATCCTCGGAATCACCGTCGATCTGGATTAGAAGATGAGCTCCTGCGTTGCCGAACGGGATCTCTTCTTTGAGGAATTCCTTAACGAGTTTAATGGCGTCTTCTTCCATAAATTCAATAGTTGACGGGATGATCCTGTTCTGCAGCAGGAGAGGCACGATATTCAGTGCTTTATCTATTGAGTCAAACGGGATAAGTAGATCAATGACTGCAGGCGGAGCAGGAATGAGTTTTAAGTATATTTTTGTGATTACTGCGAGCGTACCCTCTGACCCGACTAATATGCCGATAAAGTTATAGCCGGTCGCGTTCTTAACGATCTTACCGCCTGTGTTTATTACGGCTCCATTGGGAAGCACGAATTCCAGACCTGTAACATAGTCTTTGGTTGTCCCGTACTTTACAGCTCTCGGGCCGCCTGCGCCTTCAGCCAGGTTTCCGCCGATTGAGCATGAATCAAGGCTGGCCGGGTCAGGGGGATACATAAGCCCGTGTTCCAGAGCTGCGTCCTGCAGGGTCTTTGTGATAACACCCGGCTCTACAACAGCGAACATGTTTTCCTTATCGATTTCGATTATATTATTCATTTGCTCAACAGAAAGCACTAGCCCGTGTTTTACAGGAATAGCGCCGCCTGTTACGCCTGTGCCTGCTCCTCGTGGTATCGCAGGTATATTGTATTTACTGCATATTGCGAGTGTTTTGCTTACGTCGGTTACGGATGTCGCCCTAACAACTATAGCGGGGAACTCCGAAATATCGGATGTCTCGTCCCTGGAAAATTGGTCGAGCATATACGGGTCTGTAATGACTTTATCTCTGCCAATAGATTTTCTCAGTGATAAGACCGCTTTGTTTAATGCCGTTTTATTCATATAATTTATTTTATTTTTAATATAGCTTCTAAGTAATTAAACCTTATTTTTAATCAATACTTTTTTAATTGCATTTTAACGCATTCCCAAAATAAAAGTATATATTAAAATGGATAGAGTTATTGCATAACTCAATATAACACATGAGAAGTCCGGATAAATTCCCTCCCCCGCCTGCGGCGGGGGAGGGAATTTATCATTATTTCTTAGTTTTGCAACAAGTCTAATTATTACTTTCTAATATTCCTTAAAAAATAATTTATGAAGGATTTACTGAAAATATATAACTCTTTATTAAAGATATACGGGCCGCAGGGATGGTGGCCTCTGCTTTTCCGTAAAAGAACAAAGAGAGATAAGGAGAATTCATTTATAGGCTATCACTGCGGAGATTATTCCTATCCGAAAAATAATCAGCAAAGATTTGAGATTTGCGCAGGTGCTGTGTTAACACAGAATACAGCATGGACCAATGTTGAAAAAGCACTCATAAATCTTAACAATAATGATTTACTGAACGCAAAGGCTGTTAAAGAAACGGATTTACAGGAATTAAAAAAAGCCATAATGCCGGCAGGGTATTATAATCAGAAAGCTATTTATTTAAAAAAAATTGCTGAATTCTGTTTATCAATTAAAGGCAGGACTCCTGCCAGAGAAGAAATTTTATCTGTTAAGGGAGTCGGCCCCGAGACAGCAGATTCAATTCTGTTATATGCGTATAATCAGCCGGAATTCGTTGTCGACGCCTATACGAGGAGAATGTTTACTCATTTGAATTTTTTCAATAAGAACGCGAAATACAACGAAATTAAGGAGATATTCGAGAACAGGCTTCCGAAAGATGTTATTGTTTATCAGGAATTCCATGCGTTGATTGTACAGCATGCTAAAAATCATTTTTCACGAAAAGTTAAAATAAATGAAAGCTCGTTCTTATGACAGCGTCCGATATTTTTATTAGTGCAAGCTCTTATAAGATTGACTAAAATAAAATTATAATTTATAGTTGATAAAATATTTGTATAATATCATAAATAATTATGAGTAAGGAAATTAGAATATTAATTGTTGATGATGACAGGCTGATCAGAGTCGCGGTTAAACGTATTCTGTCAAGGAGCGGACAGAATTTCATTGTTGACGATGTTTCGAACACTTCATTATTACTGGAAGCGTTGAAAACGAAAAAATATGACTGCATTATCCTGGATTATGTATTGGCAGATGCAACCGGGATTGATATACTAAAAGATCTGAATAATTTTGTTATAAATATTCCGGTGATTATGATGACAGGCCAGGGCGACGAACTTATTGCCGTAAAAGCCCTGAAAGCAGGAGCTTCTGATTATCTTCCCAAATCGATTCTTTCTCACAGCGACGCACAGGAAATACTTTCATATACAATACAAAATGCTATTGATGTATTTAAAATAAAATATGAAAGGGAAAGAACTGCAAATGCTCTCCGGAAGAGCGAAGAGAGATACCGCAGTCTTGTTGAACACTCTCCGATGCTCATAATGCGTTTCTTCCCGGACGATAAGACCCTGTCCTTTGTAAACGACGGTTTTTGCGAATATTTTAATACTTCAAGGGAGGCAATGATCGGCGAAAGTGTTCTGCCTTATATCTTAAAAGAAAATGATGATAAATCGCTCAGTATCATCAATTCCTTAACCAGAGGGAATCCAGTTTTAAGTTTTGATCATTATATAGAAACGGGAAATGGAACAAAGTGGCAGCTCTGGACGCTACAGGCTTTTTTTGATACACAGGGTAATATTCTTGAATATCAGTGTATTGGAGAAGACATAACTCCTTTAAAAGAAGCGGAAAAAGAGCTCTATAATCAAAAAGTATATTTTCAATCAATACTTGATTCTCAGGAAAACATTATTATCGTAACGGATAAAAAAGAAATAATTGAAGCAAATCATAGCTTTTTAATTTTTTTCGGTTACAGGAATCTAGATGAATTCAAGAAAGAACATTCGGATGTCATTGATCTCTCTATAGATATACCGGGATATATTTCAAAAAAGAATAATGGTCACTGGATTGACGCATTATTAAACGAATCAGATACGGAGAGATTGATTTCATTTAAGCCATACGGTTCCCATAATGCGAAAATTTTTTCAGTAAATATAAATATATTATCCCTTGAACGTGAAGTGTATGTTGTAACATTTTCAGATGTAACTGCATTGGAACAGAAAAGCAAATCATTCGAAGAGAAAGCTTCGATTGACGCACTGACGGGTATTTTTAATAAGGATAAATTCTATGAAATGCTCGCCAATAGCATTGACGCTTCAAAAAGATATAAGACCAGTTTATCTTTAATATTTTTTGATATTGATCACTTTAAAGATATCAATGATACTTATGGACATCAGACCGGCGATGAGGTGTTGCAAACACTTGTAAAAATTATAAAGGGATGCGGCAGAGAATTGGATATCTTTGCCAGATGGGGAGGAGAAGAATTCGTTGTGCTCTTGCCACGTACTGATCTGAATAATGCTTTAAAAGCAGCAGAAAAATTCCGCAAGAGAGTCATGAATACCGAGTTTATGAATGTGAAACATCTGACATGCAGTTTCGGTGTTGCAGCATTAGTAAAAAATGATGATGTGGATAAATTCGTCAGCAGAGCGGATAAAGCTCTTTATAAAGCAAAGGAAAGTGGGCGAAATCGTGTTGTGGGAATTAAAGCAAAATTGTAAATCTGACTGTTTTTATACAATAGTTTCCAATATCATTTAATTGATTCGTTGCTTTTGTGTTGACTGCAAATCAGTATTGTATTCAATTTTATGATCAGCAATCAATGTAAATTTAATTATTGAGAGGGCTTCCGGAATTTTATTCATCAATAGAGAATAATAATGCAAAAGAAGAAAATACTTTCATGGAACGTAAACGGAATAAGGGCTGTCCATAAAAAGGGAATGTTGCTGCCGTTATTCGACAATAAACCCGATATTGTCTGTCTCCAGGAAACAAAGGCCGCAGAGGATCAGCTGCCAAAAGAATTGCGAAATATCAATGGTTATCACTCATATTTTACTTCAGCTGAAAAAAGAGGATATAGCGGGGTATGCATCTATACAAAAGAAAAACCTGAGAAGATAGAAGCCGGGTTCGGTAAAGAAACTTATGACAGTGAAGGAAGGATATGTATTGCGTATTATCCGGATTTTGTTGTTTTTAATATATACTTTCCCAACGGCAAGGCCTCAAAAGATAGACTTGATTATAAAATGAACTTTTATGACGCATTTCTGAAAATCGCTGACTTGCTTAAGAATACGGGGAAAAATATTATCGTTTGCGGAGATGTTAATACTGCGCATACTGAAATAGACTTAGCCAGACCGATAGAGAATGAAGGTACTTCCGGTTTTTTACCTGAAGAAAGGGCATGGATCGATAAATTGATTTCACATGGATATACAGATACTTTCCGGATGTTTATAAAAGAAGGCGGGCATTATTCATGGTGGGATTATAAGACCCGAGCAAGGGAACGGAACATCGGCTGGAGAATTGATTATTTTTTTGTGAGCAATAATTTTAAAGATAAAGTGAAGTCCGCTTTCATATTAAAAGACATAATGGGCTCCGATCATTGCCCTGTGGGAATAGAGATAGATGGATAAGGATTAAGGACTTATGACAGAGATCAGAGCATGGGATAAACATTACACAAAAGCTAAGTCTGTTTTAACCTATCCCGATGAAAATCTTGTAAGAATGATTAAAACTTATCTTACCGGCAGGACAAGGAAAGAAGTTGAATCACTATGTTCTATTGATCTGGGATGCGGGACCGGCCGACATTTAAAATTTTTATCCGAGTGTGGCATTCAGAATATAATAGGGCTCGATACGAGCATGAATTCCCTGAAAATATGCAAAGAGCTTTATCCTTATAATCTTGTTCGGGCAGATAATAAATCATTGCCGTTCAGGGACTCATCTTTTGATCTCGCAATATCCTGGGGGTCGCTTCATTATTGTACAAAAGACTTGTTGTATGAGCAGATCTCGGAAATATACCGCGTTATGAAAAACGGTTCGCGTTTTTTTGGAACTCTCCGCTCGGGGATGGATACATATCTTAAAAAAGGCAGACACATCGGAAATGATACATGGATCACAGATATTGAAGATCTTAAAAATTCTGTAGTATCTTTTTACAATGAAAAAGAACTTAAATTAGCTTTAAGAATATTCAGCGGATTTGAATACGGCATTATTGAAAGAACAATATTAGGTGATATTAATAAAAGGATTTCTCACTGGATATTCCGGGCTGAGAAATAACATAGTCTTTGCGCATAAAATAATTTCCGTCATATTATTATGAGCAGTCATAATCAGTCAGAAATATTCAATATAGCACAGCTAACCTGCCCTTTATGCAGAAGTAAAAATATTAAACTTCATTATAATATTAAGAAATATACTCTCCAGTTTAAAGTCGATAAATGCGCTGATTGCGGGTTTATCTTTATGAATCCGCGGTTAAAAGACAGGGCGATGATAGATTTATATTCCGAGAATTATTACACCGGTAATGCGGAGTATTCATATTATGATGAAAGGCAGGCTTTGAAGCATTCTGAGTATGTATGGAAAAAGAGAGTAAAAAAGATAAGGCAATATACGGATTCCGGTAATTTTCTGGATGTTGGGTGCGCTTTCGGAGGATTGTTGAAAACAGCGTCGGATTATTTTACGCCGTTCGGGATAGAGCTTTCGAAATATTCCGGCAAATACCCGAAATCGCTGTTTGGAGACAATATACACATAGGAAGCCTTGCGGATCATTCTTTTAAAGCTGACTTTTTTTCAGTCATCACTATGATAGAGCTTATTGAACATCTTGCTGATCCCGCTGCAGCGGTCAGTGAATGTTTTCGCTTATTGAAAAATAACGGTCTTCTTGTTATTCAGACTGCAAATATGGACGCGCTTCAGGCTAAACTGTTGAAAGATAAGTACGCTTACTATATGCCGGGGCATGTATCATATTTTTCCAAAAGTAATCTGGTGGACATGCTTCAACGGGCTGGTTTTAAAAAAATTAAAATATTTTATCCGGTTGAATTTGGTCTGCTGCCAAAGCTTTTAAAGTCGAGGTATCAATTTAAATCAGGCTTTGATTATCTGAGATGGGTCAGAATTGCATATTATCATTATATAAGTAAAATAAGATTCGGAAATTTTGCTGCGACAAGTTCTATGGTCGTTTATGCATTTAAGAAGGAGTAATACCCTCGTCCATACGAAGTGAGGCCAGGCCCAGGCTGGGCGGCCGACAAACACGGGATGCTTTAGTACTCTGGTCGGATGCGGGCAGAATATTAGTTTACACCAGTCTGTAAGGCCAGCCTGACTGAGCGTAGGTTATTTTATCAGTTTACTTATCGCCTTAAACTCATCAGTACCCGAGTATTCCATGAGTTGAAAGAGTATCATCTCTGTTGAAACGATGAAAGCGCCGGACTGCCTCATCCTTTCGAGAGCAATCGATTTATTTGCAGGTGTTCTGGAGGAGACGGCATCTGCAACCACGTGCACGCCTAAATTCAATTGTATAGCATCAAGCGCTGTTTTCAAAAGACAGACATGTGCTTCTATGCCGAATAGTACGACCGATTCCACGCCAAGTTCGTTGATTTTATTTCTGAATTCATTATTGCCGAAACAGCTGAAATGCAATTTTTCTATTACAGGTGTGCCTGCAGGTAGTTTTATATTATTTACGGTCTTACCAAGTCCTTTCGGATACTGTTCGGTCACGATTACAGGAATGTTCAGGATTATTGCGGATTGCATTAATATTTCGGCATTCGATATAACTTCTTTTATTGCGGATATCGCGGGTACAAACTTTTCCTGAATGTCAATTAACACAAAAGCGGTTTTGTCCCTGTTGATTATTCCAAATGCACTCATATTCTTCTCCTTGAAAATACTTATAAATAACTCCCTTGACTTAATTTTAAACTAAAATTATAATTATGATATGATTCAGTGCAATCAATATTTCATTGCTCACGATTTTGTAATTTTTAAGGGGAGAAATATGTATGATTAACATCATGGAGGATAAAATAAAGGCTGCTGTTAACGAAATTCTGTCAGTAAGGGAAGACAGGTTTATTTTAATTAAATTTATGGAGGATATAATCGCTTATGTCCTGAACAGAGTGCCCCCGAGATATGTTACAAGTGAGAGAGGCTATGTTCATAATGAAATTGATTTTTCGGTTAACACACAGCTTCATGCTGACATCCGTTTTTGCGTGAATGAGGCCATCAATACATTATCTCACAGGAGAGAACCCGACCTGCATTCAATTTTATCTTTGGAAAATGTTGTCAGTAAACATTATTATTATCCATATATTGTAGGTGAAGTACTTGAAGAATCAACATTTTCAGTAATTCCTGATGTTGAAATAAACTTAATGTACAATGATTATCCTGTTCCAATGATAGATCCGGGTTGGAATAATCCTTTTATTACATGTAAGGCTACCAGGGGCTTTTATCTTTTCTGGCCTGATTTTCTTAAAGGTGAAATGAGTACCGCATCGGATAATATTTTTAAGATCATATTCCGGCATAAAAAATTTTATAAAAAAGAGATATCCTTTTCCATGAGAGCTCTTGAAAAGTTCAATTATAATAAATCACAAATTGTCCCGTTGGTACTTATGCGTCTTCAGGATAGTGAAAATATATGATAATATTTTATATAGCTTTGCCTTGACTTTTTAAATGCTTTTTCTATATATGTAATAATACAAATACAAAAGTCATAATAACCGAAGAGTAAAGGCTGAATAGTTGAAAAGGAAATGCCTCTATCCCGGCAGAATATGATGAAAAAAACAGGGTTACCTTTAATAATTTAATATTAATGTAACCATTCGGAATAAATTACGGTAAAAATCATATTTTTCATTCAGCAGAATAATAAAAAATTTGATATTAAAATGTTCTCTTATACCAGTACAATATGAATAATATAAATAAATTATCCAGCCTTGGCGAAGAAGTAATTAATAATTTTCCAACCGGTATTTTTGTAATTAATCCTTCCGGAGATGTGCTAATCGAAAATCCTGCATTAAAGAATATTTTCGGTTCTGAAGCGGAACATGCAAATGTAGGATTGGAAATTTACAACTTCATTAAGTCAGATTCCCAATTGCAGCAGTATATGGATATGGCAACTAGTATTAAAAAATCCGTTAAAATTGACCGGTTAAAATATTCACTGCATGATAATGAAAGTGAGAAAATACTCACTATCTGGATCGTGCCCATATTGGATCAGTTAAAGTCAATTAAATATTATTTCTTTTTAGTTGAGGATATGACCGAGCATACTTTACGGGATAGTAAAATTCAGCGCGCTGAAAGGCTTTCGGTTATGGGAATATTGGCTTCAGGCATAGCGGAGGAGATCAAATATCCGCTGAGCCATATAATGATAAATCTTGATTTTGTAGAAAGGAATACAAGCGAAGACAGCCCGATGAGATCTTATATACAGGCCATTAAAGATGATCTTAGCAGAATAAAATTTGTATCCAAGCAGATCAGGGATCTTTCGCTGCCGCATCGTGAAGATGATAAAGAAATATATGAAGTAACTAAATTATTTTCATCGCACCCCATTAAAGTAAAGTTAAATGTTTTGAAAGAGAGAGGGATCAGTATAAAAACTATTTTTCCGGATATTTCGCCAAAAATTAAGGCAAATGAGAATCAATTGATACAGGCTATGATTCACATTTTACAAAACGCTGCCGAAGCAATGCCGGAAGAAGGCACTCTTTTAATATCGGTAGATGCCCTTAATGAGAATGGAAATGATATAGTACTGATTACAATCGCGGATACGGGATTCGGTATTTCTAAAGAGAATCTTGCAAATATATTTAAACCTTTTTTTACAACAAAAGGACACAGCGCAACAGGATTAGGATTAATGGTATCATATTCAATTATAGATAATCTGGGCGGTGCGATAGGAATTAAAAGCAAACCGGGCGTCGGAACCTCGGTGCGTATAGCACTGCCTGCTTATAACGACAATTAAATATAAATTAATCAATATCAGCAATAAATTATCGGGAATTATAATATGAGTGAAATTGAAAACAGCGTTAATCCAAACGATATGTATTACACGATTGAGTCTAAACTTAAGCATGACGGGTACTTTGTGTTTTCTCATAATGATTTAAGGACTCAATATGATGAGAATGTATTAAAACGTGTGCCGTATAAAACAAACTATAATCTTCAACAGGAGCCATCCGAACAGAAAGAAAGCGCGGCCGAAGATATTTCCTCCCATATACAAAATTTAATGCTCGAAAAATTTAAAGACTTTGGAAGGTCGGTTGAAGAAGATTCACATTATGATATCTCTGAAATCATTTCATATTTACAGGCGCATATGCAGCGGATATCCCGTAATGTTGTAGGACGCGATGAAATTATTGAGCAGTTGATGTATGCCATACTTACCGGAGAGCATATGCTTTTGATGTCAAGAACAGGAATGGCGAAATCGTATCTGGCCAATGAGGTGTTTAACACTTTTGAGAACATAAGGATTTTTTCTGCGCAGGCGAGCAAAGACCAGACTCCTGACAATTATTTTGGTCCTTATGACATTGAAGATTTTAAAAGAGGAGTAATCCGGCATAATATAAAAGGATCAATTATTGAAGCGAATTTAGTTCTGCTGGACGAATTTTTTGATGCGAGCGATGTGGTACTTCGGTCGCTTCTGTCTGTCTTAAACGAACGCAAATTCATTAATGGTGCAGAGCAGATTGACGTAGCTATTCATACGGCAATTGCAACTGCCAATTATTTAAGATTAAACGAAGTGACCGAGGCGGTTCTGGACAGATTCCTATATAAAGCGATTATTCCCGAAGACGATGACATGTATAACAGTCTTCTTATAGATCAGGCTTATGCTGTCAGGAAAGGAAAACCTGAAGAGCCGCTTAGAAAACTGCCCTTTGAACAGATTCTGTATCTGCAGAATATAATTAAAAATAGCAATAAAAAAATACAGGTTGTCTTTCCCGATTCGGTGAAATTCATGAAGAACGTAGTCATTAATAAATTCGCTTCCGAAGTCAGAAAAAGCGAACCTGAATTTTTTATAAGCCCGAGAAAGCAGGCAAAGATGTCTGATTTTCTCAGAGCCTCCGCTATACTGGATAACAGATATGAGGTATCTCTTCAGGATCTGAGAAAAATGTACTTCGGCCTTGTCACACTTAATAGATTTATCTCTGTTAAACAGAAGGACAAACAGTATAAAGACGTATTTATTGACGCGTATGAACAGACCATGTCTCATTTTAAGGCAACCAATGCTTTCCAACAGATAGATTTTCTTCTGAATATTAAAAATATTTTTCATGTTTTAAGAAATGATCCAAGCAAAAAGGACAAACTGCATGAAGAAAAAGGGCTGATTCAGGGCGTAAGAAGCCTTCTGATGAAATTATTCCCATTAAAGACGCGTGATGACGATAATGCAATGACAATTGACTCCCTGAAAAAAAGCATCATTGACATCAATCCCGCGGTTGAAGAAGTTAGAGAATTAAAACAGGGAATTCTTCGTGATTATAAGGATATATATTAACCGTTTAGTCTCACCGGATTTCTTGCACGAATATAAAAACAAAGTATTGAAATAACTCCAATGACAGCTGAAACAAAAAACCCGGAATTTTTTGAATATTGGGAAACCCTCGGATTTTTTGATGATTTAAAAACGTCACTCCCCAGAGAGTTTTTTATCCTTTTTGAAATTGCCCGTTTAATTGCGTCACCGGAAGGCAGTTCAGAAGCCATGAATGCCATCGAAGAGTTATCCAAAAAAAATCCCGAGCAGATTTACGATAGAAACAAAAGCATTGCAATTAACAGATTGGAAAAAAATGCAGCCTTAAGCGATAAAATGGACATTAAAAATTATAAAACTATTTATGATCTTAAAAAGGCCGTGCCCAGGGAGCTATTCTGGGAAAAACAAATCTTTAATATTAAGCTGTTTACAAAGACACTCCTGGTTCAGAAATATTATGAATCGGATGCGGATAAATTTGTACAGATATCTCCGCTTAAGGACAATAAAGGACGCAATAAAGCCAGATTCGATCAGAAATTTTATCTTCTTCTCGATAGATCCCGCTCAATGGAAAACCGGATGAGATCATTTTATTCCAAAACTATTGTTGTTGAGTTTTTAAGAAGGAAGCTGGAAGGCAACGCGAAATTGTTTTACAGGGCATTCGATTCAAAGCCCGGATCACTTGTGAAAATTGAAAAAAAAGAGGACTTTTCATCTTTAATAGAAAAGGTTATCTTTACTGCAACCGGAGGGACAAGCACAAACATGCAGGAGGCAATTTTTCAGGCAATTGATGATATTACCTATGACAAGGAAATGTCGGATGCTGAAATACTGGTTGTTACAGACGGCCTTGTGCATGATTTAAATATAGATAAAATGAAAGACCGTCTGAAGGATATCAGGCTTAATATTTTCAAGATAGGACTGGATCTGGCTGAACCGAACAACTATGAGATAGAGCGCTTATTATCGGAAGCCGGCTATAAATTTGATCCGTTTTCAGTCAGCATAAAGGATATTAAAAAGAAACTTACGGCCGGTGATAACGGGAAATCCAATCCTTTAACGCCCGTTGAACAGCGGATTTATGAATATATGCTGGACTGTTCAGAAAAGATCATCAGGGATATAAAAGAAATATCATACAGATTTATTGAAATTGATGATATAAAACCGAAAGACATCCCCGTTTTAAATGAGGAATCTGAGAAACTTATTGAGCAGGCGGTTAATTCATTTTCAAATATTGATTTTAATAATCTAACTATTGAGGAACTGTCTGTATTATATAAAAAAGCGTATTTTTTAAGCCAGTATATTGAATTCCTTTTAAAGTCGGCTAAAGGCAGAAATAATCCGATACTTTTAAAAGCGGCAAAGGATCTTGCTTTAATAAAGCAAGAAATGTTAAGCGATCCCGGTCTTTTTAAAATGATAATGAAAACAAAAGGTTTTGAAGATGATAAAAAATTATTAAAATCCGCCAAGAAAAAGGCAAAGGCCAAATCCAAAGAAATGATGCTTGAAAACAGGACGTTATCAAAAGAAGAAATAAAAAATGCTCAACTCATTTTTTCTACAGGTTCTGTCGGCGAGTCCGGCAATATAGGACAATTTTTACGTGTACTGTTCATCAAATTTTGGGAAATGATCAGGACAATTATTAAAAAGATATTTAGACCCGGAAACACTGTATGATGTTTTATTTCCGGAAGATATGAGTATTTTTATATTATATTTTTTTGTTGCCCAATCAATATACTGCTTTAAAAAATTATACCAAAGTAATTATTCAACTTGGCCGATTTTAATCAGAACCCACCTCAAAAATTTTGTAATGTATTTTTATTTATTTGCATTTACTCATCTTTATGTTAAGATAATATTATTATTAAATATCTAAAATTTTTTAATATGGTGTTCAAATGATCAAAACTTTAATTCCTGCAATTTTATTATTGTTGTTATTCTATTCAGGCTGCAAGAGTGTTGAAACCACACAGAAGCAGACGGATAAAGGCAAAACTGCTACGGTATATGGCTGCGTTGAAGGCAACTGTGTTAATGGTTCCGGTATTTACACATGGGAAAACGGCAGCAAGTATATCGGTGAATTTAAAAACAGCAGTATGCACGGACAGGGGACATTTTACTTCAGCGGGAGCCGTCAAGGCGCAAAATATGTCGGGGAATTCAAAAACGGATTCATCGACGGTTTCGGCACCTGGACATGGCCGAACGGCGATAAATACATCGGAGATAGTAAGTACAATAGTATGCATGGTAACGGCACTTACTATTTCAGCGACGGTACAATTAAAAAAGGCAAATGGTTTAATGATAAATATTTTGAAGAATGAAATATAAAGATATGTTAATATAAAAGCGGGACTTATTATTAAGCCCCGCTTTTATTTTCAAATTATTTTGAACAAGTAAAAATTTAATTAACTATTTACCCTGTACTTCTTTTGCTCCGCTGATCATTGTATCAACTACAGTAGGATCTGCAAGGGTTGAAGTGTCGCCCATACCTTTCCTGTCAAAGTCGCCTGCTGCAACTTTCTTTAAAATTCTTCTCATGATCTTTCCTGATCGTGTCTTGGGAAGAATATCTGCCCATTGGATCAATTCCGGTGTGGCGATCGGACCAATATCCTTTCTAACCTGAGCAATCAGGTCCTTTTTAAGCTGATCGGTCTTTTCAACACCTGTCTTCAGTGTTACGAAGGCATAAATTGAGGTTCCTTTTATTGCATGAGGATATCCGACAACTGCGGCTTCAGCCACGTTAGGATGAGCAACAATAGCTGATTCAATTTCAGCTGTTCCCATTCTATGTCCGGATACGTTTATAACGTCGTCAACACGGCCTGTTATCTGATAGTATCCGTCCTTGTCTCTCTTTGATCCGTCACCGGTGAAGTAGTAGCCGGGGAACTGTGCAAAGTATGTATTAAAGAATCTTTCATTGCCTTTATCTCCGTATACGCCTCTCATCATTCCGGGCCATGCCTGTCCTATGCAGAGGTTGCCTGTGCAAACTCCCTGAAGTTCCTTTCCATCGTCATCAACTATCAATGGTTTTACTCCGAAGAAAGGCACTGTTGCCATAGCAGGCTTAATATCTATTGCACCCGGGAGAGGAGTGATCAGGATACCGCCTGTTTCTGTCTGCCACCATGTGTCAACTATCGGGCATTCGCCTCTTCCGATTTTATTGTAATACCAGTTCCATGCTTCGGGATTAAGAGGTTCGCCTACAGAGCCCATAAGCCTTATAGAGGATATATCGTGTTTTTCCACCCATGAGTCGCCTTCTTTCGCTATAGCTCTGATAGCTGTAGGGGCAGTATAGAAAATATTAACTTTATATTTTTCGACAACTGCCCAGAATCTGCCCGGATCCGGATAGTTCGGAACGCCTTCGAACATTATTGATGTGGCTCCATTGGCGAGCGGTCCGTATACTATGTAGGAATGTCCGGTTACCCAGCCTACGTCAGCTGTACACCAGTATATGTCTCCTTCATGATAGTCAAAAATCATTTTATGTGTATATGCGACAAATGTGAGGTAGCCCCCGGTTGTATGCATAACGCCCTTCGGCTTTCCGGTTGATCCTGATGTGTAAAGTATGAATAACGGATCTTCTGCATCCATCTGCTCGGGTTCGCAGTTCGCATCAACCTTTGACATTTCTTCGTGATACCATTTATCGGTTTTAGGGTTCCAGTTGCATTTTATTTTGTCTTTTCCCACTCTTTCAACAACTATGTGGACTTTTACATTAGGACATTCGGTAAGCGCTTTGTCCGCGTTATCTTTTTGAGGAACAGCCTTCGCTCCCCTGAATGTTCCGTCACACGACACAAGGAATTTGCTGTCTGCGTCTAATATTCTGTCCCTCAGGGCTTCTGCGGAAAATCCGCCGAATACAACCGAATGGATCGCTCCGATTCTTGTACAGGCGAGAATACCAATCGCAAGTTCAGGGATCATAGGCAGGAAGAATGTTACTCTGTCGCCTTTCTTAATCCCGTTTGCTTTTAAAACATTAGCGAATTTGCAAACCTGCTCATGAAGCTCTTTATACGTAAATTTTTTAGCTTCACCTGGTTCATTGCCTTCCCAGATTATTGCAGTCTGATTTCCTCTTTTCTCTAAATGTCTGTCCAGGCAGTTGTATGAGACATTTAATTTGGCATTCGTAAACCATTTAACCTGTAAATCTTTGGGCTCTTTGCCGAATTTGCAGTCCATTACCTTGTCCCATTTTTTGTACCATGTTACATATTCGTCCGCTATTTTAGCCCAGAAACCATTTGGATCATCGATAGATTGCTTCCACATCTTTTCGTAATCCGCGCGGCTTTTTATATATGCCTTATCTCTGAACTTTTCCGGAACTTTGTAAATTTCTTTAAGAGTA
>JAFGSG010000146.1 GCA_016934735.1 Spirochaetota bacterium
AGAGACAAAAATAACGAGGCGGCTGGATCATGTAATATTTCAGCCTGGAGACGTACTCCTTCTTCAGGGGCGGAGTCACATGCTGCATGAAACTATTGATTCGATGAATTGTCTGCCGCTTGCCAAAAGAGGCCTCCGCCTTGGTTATGAGAAAAAAATCATATTATCTCTCGGAATATTCGTCTTATCTATTATTCTGGTAGTTCTCAGGCTACTACCGGTGCAGGTTTCATTCGGGATGGCAGCTGTAGCGTTTGTCCTTTCCAGGCTTCTTCCGGTTAAAGAAGTTTACAAATCTATAGACTGGCCAGTTATTGTTCTACTGGGAGCGATGATCCCGGTCGGGAACGCCCTTGAAACATCAGGAGGAGCGGAATTAATCGCATCGCAATTACTGAACATAGGCAACAACCTTCAACCATGGGTCATGCTTACCATCGTACTCGTAGTTACAATGTTTTTATCAGATATAATAAACAATGCTGCTACCGTGCTGCTGATGGCACCGATAGGTATCAGTATTGCGACTGGCATTAATGCTTCAATAGATCCGTTTCTTATGGCAGTCGCTATCGGAGGATCGTCCGCTTTTCTTACGCCTATAGGCCACCAGTCAAATACACTTGTAATGGGGCCCGGAGGATATAAATTTTTTGATTACTGGCGCATGGGATTGCCGCTGGAAATTTTAATTGTAGTAATCAGCATTCCGCTAATCATGTTCTTCTGGCCATTTTATTAAATAAATAATTATGATGACTGTTTGTGTTGACAAATCTCTAGAATCAGGATCCATATTTTAATGCATTACCCTTTTATAATTCCATTGCCTCGAAAAATGTTTAAAATACAGAAAATATTTAATCCGGTTTAATACAAAGTTTATGGAAGCAATAAATCAATTTACAAAGCCCGCATTAAATTTTTTAAAAATACCTCTGATTACCGTCGGAGAATCAAGCCTTAGTTTATGGACTTTAATTTATCTCCTTCTGATTATAATAATATTAATCTATGCGACATCAAGATTAAAGAATATAATAATATATAAAATGCTGGCAAAAAGCAGCATTGAGATCGGAGTACGAATAGCTGTAGCATCCATTATTCGTTATATTATTCTCGCCATAGGATTCATAATAATTCTTCAGACAGCTGGTATAAACCTCAGCAGCGTCACGGTTCTTTTCGGCGCTCTTGGCATCGGCATCGGCTTCGGATTGCAAAATATTGCGAATAATTTCATAAGCGGCCTGATAATTCTTTTTGAAAGACCGGTAAAAGTCGGCGACCGGATCGAGGTGTCAGGAATAACAGGTGATGTAATTAATATTTCAATGCGGGCTACGACTATCCTGACAAATGATAATATTTCAATAATAGTTCCGAATTCGGAATTCGTTTCATCAACTGTTATTAATTGGAGTCATACTGACAAGAATGTAAGATTCAATTTTCCTGTCAGTGTATCTTACCGGGAGGATCCTGAAAACATTAAAAAGTTATTACTTGAAGTAGCGGAGGAAAATGGCGGCGTCTTAAAATATCCCCAGGCAGATGTTCTTTTCAGCGAATACGGCGACAGCGCGCTTGTTTTCAATTTAAGGGTCTGGACAACTACCTATATAAACAGGCCCGGAGTGCTGAAAAGCCAGCTATATTATGATATATTTAAAAAATTTAAAGAACACGGAGTGGAAATCCCCTTCCCACAGAGAGATGTTCACATTAAAGATTATCCTCCTGCCGGCACCATGGAATAACATGATTTCCGTCTTATAAAGCTTTAGGAAAATTCCACCTATTTCTTCCCTGCAGGACGGATGACAAGCACAGGTACTCTTGGATCACGCACGACTTTATCTGCCACGCTTCCCATGATGGCACGCTTAAGTCCGCTTTCGCCATGCGTAGTCATTACTACCAGGTTGATCTTTTCTTTTTTGCATAGTTTCATAATGGACTCATAAGGATCTCCGGTTGCAATATGTGATGACGCTTTTATTCCCATGGCGGTTACTTCTTTCAGCTTCTTTTCCATGAATTTTTCAGCGCGTTTTAAATTGAGCCGGTCAAACCTTATAACGTCTTCAACAGCTATTTGAGAAGGTATTGGAGACTCCATTCCGATCGACGGCGCTCCTGCACTTAATATCGGTATTAGAGGTTTTACCACGCGCAAAAGGAACAGATGTGCCTTATAATGTTTTGAAATGTCTTCCGCGTATCGTAAAGCGTGCAGACTGAATCTCGAACCGTCCAATGGAACAAGTATTTTATTGAACATAGTAATTTCTCCTCACGGCATATATTTATCCTGAAAGGCTATAATTTAAATATTTATTAATGTTTAAATTATTGCAAATCATTATTCCTGTAAATTTTTCCCAGTTCGTTCCCGGTTTCTGAATAATTTATTTCTGTCTGTATAGGGAACGTCCTCGCTGAAATCCACCTGAATCCTATCCGTAGCGACTCCCTTTGCCGGCATTTCCAGCGTCTGCGCCGCGGATTTTTGGACATCAGTTCAGATCTTCCGCACTAGTTCCTGAGTCATCAGGGATGCATGGTTTTTTGCTTTGGAAAGGAGCCTGTTCTGTGTCTCCTCGATCAGACCGCTACTAAACGTTTTAAGACAGCATAATTCCTTTTTAAAAATCGGTTCCTTTGTCGCAGGGATCGTGCTCCTTTTCGACAGGCCTTTCCAGGTCGGGGACAGGGTCAAATTCAACGATGTTTACGGAGAAATAATTTCAATAGGCCTCAGGGCGGTCAGGATAAATACCCTGAGCGACGATATAGTAACAATACCGAATTCCAAATTTTTCACTGACGTTGTAAGCACGGGCAATGCCGGAGCGCTTCACATGATGGTAGTCACTGATTTTTATGTCGCGCTTAACGCGGATATCGTGAAAGCAAAGGACCTGCTTTACGAGGTAGTGGTCACAAGCAGGTACGTGTTTCTTAAAAAAGCGGTCAAGATCGTAATGTCCGAAACTGCAATCGCGGAACGTCTGGCGGTAAAATTGACAGCCAAAGCTTACGTGCTGGACGTCCATTATGAGAAAGATTTCCAGACCGATATTGTGGCAAGAACTGAGCTGCTTTTTAAAAAGCATCAGATCGAAAGGCCGTCTTCTATTATTATATAATTAAATTTCTATTAATACTTGCCTTATCTGCCCGATAAATGATAAATTATAAAAATAAATGTAGAAATATACTGTACACAGTAAAATATTTCCGGAGGAACCTTTGTTCAGAATTAGAAGGATTTACGACAATACCATTAAACGCGACAGCGAAGCAATCGCTCAGGTTCAGTCCATTCTACAGAGCCAATTCAGCGCACTTAAAATTGACGAAATTGAAAAGCTTCCCAGCATGCTCAGGGATCCTCTGAAGTACCGTTTCAGGACAATATTATTTGTTGCGGACGACTACACCAGAAATGTAAAAGGTTTTGCAATTTTAAATCACGATCATGAACTGAATTTCTGCTTTCTTGATTTTCTTTCAACTCATCCTCAGATACCCAGCCGGGGAATAGGCGGAGCACTTTATGAAAGAGTACGGGAAGAAGCGCAGGAGCTCGGCAGCATCGGTATCTTTTTTGAATGTC
>JAFGSG010000147.1 GCA_016934735.1 Spirochaetota bacterium
ATCTGTTTCTATTGTTCAAAATTAGCAAATTAATTATTATAAGGATCTGTATCTAGAACTTCCGGGATATCAGGATAGTACTGGAATATATTGTTATTGTTGGTCCAAAGTTTTAGTTTTTTAGACAAATCCCAATAGGCAGATTCAGCCCAGTGCATATAAGAATGAGTATGTTTAGTCAGAAATTCTTTAGCTGCTTCAACCCCCTCGGCTTTATATATTTCTAGTGCCTTTTCCTCCACAGGCTCTTGCATCATAAACATGTGTTCCTGCATGGGGTATTTTACTGCATCGACTCTTGGTTTCAATATGCCATAATATTGGTTGACTAAATCATCCACCGTAGCAAAAGCCCACCAGGCAGAATCTTCATCATATTCATCCCTTTCCAACCTGACCCAGGATTCGGGAACGGAATTGACGCCGAGATACATTGGAATAAACGGACTATTTTCGGGATTATCCAGTCCATACCAGATAACTCCTCCAATCTCATTCGGCAACCAGCTTCGGGCTTGAGAAAACCAGAAGACAGAGCAATAATACCGGGCAAATGAACCGAGGTCACCTTTGTCAAACTCTGTACCAAGAAGAGCAGTTTGATGCCAATTCATTTGGGGAGTTGCCAAAATGCTTTTTACTTTCTCGCCTTTTGAGTTGGTATAATACCACCCTTCTTCTTCGGTAATGTCATACGGAGTTCCTTTAAGGGAATTGGTATAAAGTTTTACGTAATCTTCCTTGGTAACCTTTTTGTTAGGTTTAATAGAAAAAGGATATTTGTAGGCATCTTCTAAGGCATATTCTTCGTCGCTGAAATAGTTGTAGGCACTATATAACCGGTAATATTGAGCCCATGCATCAAAATTTTCCGCATCACCGTAAATGTATTTCCAGATAAAAGGTTCCTCGCTATTTGAATCATACAGTCCTAATGACTCGGCTACTTCGATATAATTTGACGATATCAATAAATCATCTCTCTTTTCGGGATCTTTGATTTCACCAATTCTACTGCTATTAGGAATGCAGGTAATATGATCATCCGGAACCCTTTGTGCCGCCCAAACGGCTCCCGACTTTCCGGTTTTAGGTGACCAGATAGGTCCCACACCAAATACCTCAAAGACCCAGGCTTCATTCGGGTCGGTTACAGTCAGACATTCACCTAAATGGGCAGATTGAAGGAAACCATATTTCTCCATAAGTTCACCCATAAGTAGAACTGCCTCGCGTGCTGTTTTCGTTCTTTCAAGGGCAAAAACTTCTGCTTGTTCAATGGTCATAATGGCATCTTCGCTGTTTATTGTTTCTGTGGCTCCGCCTATGGTTGTTTCTCCGATAATAAGCTGAAATTCATTAGCATAGGGATAAGCGCCATGAAAGTATTTGTAGGTATGGGGAACCTGCGGTATTTCTCCAAGTTTTGTCAGCGGGGCTGCTTCCTGTTCATTATAAGGGATATTTAAATAAACTGGTGCCATTGTTCCCGGGGCATGATCCTGTGCAGGGACTATCACAATATCTGAATCATATCGCCAGTCAACGGTATGGGAAGTCATAACCGAGCCGTCTATGGTAGCATCTTTGCCTGCTACTACATCTGTACAGGCATATATGCTCACACTAAGTATAGCTGATATCATTAATGTAACAAACATTAACACTAATACTTTCTTAAGTTTCATTTTTCTTAATCTCCTTTATAGGATACTTTTAGAGAATTGCAGAAATGAAAATTAAATTAATTTCTTCTCCTCCTTTCTAAAAATATTTTAGAAAATTTCAGAGATTGCTAATAAGATAATTTTTAATACCTCCTTTTTTAATAATCTTCTTCTGCTAATTTAATAGTAATCATTCATAGACCACCCGATCAGCAGAAGCTTCATCAGGATTATATAAATAGTGCCCTACGCCATTTTCAATCACTTCCGCATAGCGGGGTACCTTACTAATGACCATAGCTTTTTCGGGATACATCTCGGAATAGGTTTGAGTGGCTTGCAAAATAGTAGAACAGTGTCTCCCCACTCTTACGTCAATAGGCCAACCCTTCTCATCGATCTTCTCATAGAGCAACCCGTACTCTCCCGCCTTCATCACAAAAGGATCCTTCCCGGTTAAAAGTAAATGCTCATCGGTAATCCCCCGCACCCTGTCCAAGAAAGGTTCCGGTGCTTCAAACAAGAGGGAAAGAGCATCAGAATAATCGCCGACTTCCCGATGGCTAAGACCATGTAGAGAAGGAGGAGAAAACTCCATACCGATAGGGCGCTCAAATTCAAAGGCAGTCAAGGTCATAGAGGCCATGGCAGCTACTTCTTGAGCATTCTGATTAGCTACTATGGTACTGATCACCGGATATTCTAACTCAGCTTCATGGAGGTCTATAAAAAGACCTACGCTTTCCTTTTTAATCAGTTCTATAAAGGCATAGCAAGTCTGTTCCACAATAGATCCATCTGCTTTTCCGGGCCAGGTACGATTCAAGTTTCTAATATCCATATAGGCCAGCATCTGACCACTGGGATAGTTTACATACACTTCGGGATCGGGCCAAGAGTCAAGAGGGTTAGCCCAGCGGTCACCCATCCTGAACTTTTTTATCCCCCAGCTCGTAGGAATATGATAAAATTGAGGGTAAGCATCACCAGGACGGCTTACGGTTGAGGCGCTTTTATTGGCCCAAATAGCGACAATTAATCTTCCTTTGTCTACCATGGCATTTTCTACCAAGACTTGCGCGGCCAAGTTTGCTCCCGGTTCTTCCGGATGGGTTCCTCCAATGACCATCACAGTGCCTCCAGGAATTCCACTATCAAAGATATAGATATTACAATCATTCATCGTTTCTTTGAGTGGTGAAAAATAGTCACTTAATTTTTTGACTTCAGTTACTCCAGAACTCAAAACCACTGAACCTTTAAAATAACGGTGTTCATAGAAAGCTCTTCCGGCTATAAGTATCACGATAACCGTTATGATTAGGGTTATAATTTTTACATTCTTTAACCATTTATCAGACATATCTTACCTCCGGATATTTATTGTTTAGCGTATAAGACATACCTTTCCAATCTATTATTTTATGTGAAATACCCTTAAAGTAAAAGGGATTAATATAATACAATAAAGGATAGCCTCCTGCACATTCTTCGTTTTAATAATGCTCCATATCAGCACAAAGGCAATAAAAGCACTTATAATATGATAAATAACCATTACTACCAGATTCACTGTCGTCATAACCATCCTCTCCTTTTTATTAAGTTAAAATTCTCTCTTCTTACTAAAACCATTACCAACCAACGAGAAAATTCAATGGTTTGCTAAAAATAATAAATAGGGTACAAATCAGTAAAATGATTACCATCGGACCCAGACAGGTTTTTACAAATTTTCCGTAATAACTTCCTTTATACTTAAGTTCTATTACCGCTGCTCTTCCGACTACTGCAGTAGGGGGAAGACAATCGCCTAAGGGCCACATCACCGCCATGGCTGAAAGAGCTATGATGGGGTCTAATCCCTTCATGTTAAAGAGGAGTATAAGAGGGACTCCCAGCAGAGGAGCAACAGCATACTGCACTAACCCTTCAGACCAAGGCAAAATGAGCCAGAGGGTGGCATATAATGTTGTAAGTGGTAGAGTTACTACTCCCAGAGAAATAAGCCCACGAGCTCCGCTTAAAGTCATAATCTGGATAAGAATTCCTACCACAATCATAATTCCCACTAAAGGAATTAACTGACGAATGGTATCGCTGGCAATCTGTAAAACGTGAAGTTTTTTTGGGCTTATTAAGACAACGCTGATAGCTGAAATAAGAAACATGAGGGGTAACCCCAGAATAGGCATCTGAAAGGGCCAAATCCTACCGGCTAACACCAAAACAAAAAACACCAAGAAAGGAAGCACCACTCTGAAAAAA